>NZ_CP036265.1:377500-517500 GCF_007743815.1 Alienimonas californiensis | reverse complement strand
ACGCCCTGGTCCGGCTGCGGCGACGGGAGCCGGTCGGCAATCCGAGGTCGGCCGTGCCGCCGGCGGTTCGCACCAGCGTGCTGACGGCGTTCGTCCTGCTACCGACGCTCGCCGCCGGCCGGGCCCTGTGGACGGCCGGGGAGCGGGCGCCGCTGCGGGGCGTGCTCGTGGGGGCGGTCATCGCCGCGGGGATCACGCTGGTGATCGCGGTCGTGACCTACGCGGCGGTGCATGCGGTGCACAGGGCTCTGAGGCAGCGGAGCTAGCTGCGAGGCAACTTCCTCCGCCCGTCGACTTCGATCGTGCACTGCCGGCACCAGATCGCGTCTTTGACCACAATGGCGCTGCCGGCGGTTTGAGTGAAGTATTTCGGAGTGGTCCCGCTGCGGAACTCTTCCGTCGTCGCACAGGACAGGCAGACGGCACGGCCGCAGAACCGGCAGATCGCCTCCGCATCGCCGCGGCAGGAAACGCATCGCATGGTCGCTTCTCCCAATGAAAAGGGGCCGCCCCGCGGAGCGCGGGACGGCCCGATTGTGCCGACCGACAACGAGTTACGCCGCGGTGACGTTCATCCGGGTGCGGGCGTGCAACTCGGCCAGCGTCCGGCGGTCGCCGAGCACGGCCCGGCGATCGGCGGGGGTGAGGCGGGCCCAGCCCTCCGGGCCGCCCTGGACGACCGCTTTCTCGATGCGATCGCGGGCGTCGGCGGGCAGGGGGCGGTCGGCGTCGGTCGCGGCCAGCAGTTCGCTGTGCAGGGCGAAGAAGGCCGGGTCCCGCAGCACGCGGCCGAACAGTGGCCCGTCGTCGGCGCTGACCGAGGACGCCGCGTCCGGCGCCGTGGGGGGCGTCGCCAGCAGTTCCGCGTGCCGACGCAGCACGTGCGGCGGATCCAACTCCTCCGGGGTCAGCCAGAGGCCCCAGCGGCGGGCGCACAGCCCGGCGTCGCGGCTGGCGAGCAGCACGGCCGTCGGCCCGGCGAGGATCAGCCCCAGCGCGACCGGGGTCAGCCAGAGCAGCGACTGCGGCGCCGCCAGCCCCGCGGCCAGCCCGGCCAGCAGGCCGATCGCCGCCGCCGGCCAATGGGCCCGCACGGCGTCGCTCCAGGTGACGGCCTGTTCGCCCCGGCTCTGGGCGGTCCATTTCACCACCCGCCCGGCCAACGTGGTCAGGACGAAGCGGCTGTGGAACAGCATCATGATCGGGGCGACGAGGGCGCTCAGCAGCGTTTCGCAGACCACCCCGAGCGTCGCCCGCAGCACGCCGCCGAACTCGTCCAACTGACCCGACCGAGCCGCGGCGAACAGGGCGTAGAGCTTCGGCAGGATCAGCATGCCCATGCAGAGGCCGAACAGCCCCAGCCCGACGACGGCGGGATCGAACCCGGCGCCGCCCTCGACGGCGCCGGCGGCCCACTGTTCCCCGCCCACGGCGGCGGCCGTCAGGGTGAGGATCAGGAACGCCATCCACAGCGGGCTGGCGCAATAGCCCATCACGCCCATCGCCAGATGCAGCTTCGAAACGGCCGCCAGTCCGCCCGATCCCTGACGCACCCGCCGGCGGGCCTCCCACAGCACGCGGCCGTGCTGGAGGTTGCCCTGGCACCAGCGCTGATCCCGCTTCGCCCAGTCCAGCAGGGTGGTCGGGCATTCCTCGTAACTGCCGCCGAGATCCTCGGCCAGCCGCACGCCCCACCCGGCCCGCCGCATCAGGGCGGCCTCGATGAAGTCGTGGCTCAGGATCTCCCCGCCCAGCGGGGCCTGGCCCGGCAGCACCGGCAGGTCGCAGCAGGCCCGGAAGGGCTCGACCCGCAGGATCGCGTTGTGGCCCCAGTAGTTGCCGTCCGTGCCGGCCCACAGGCTGAAGCCCCGCAGGAACACCGGCGAGTACAGCCGGGCGGCGAACTGCTGCCAGCGGGCCAGCACGCTGGTGCGGCCGACCGGCGAGGGCGGCGCCTGCAGGATGCCGCAGGAAGGATCGGCGGCGATGCGGCGGGTCATTTCGACCAGCGTCGGCCCGGCCATCAGGCTGTCCGCGTCTAGGGTGACCATAAACTCGTAGTGGTCGCCCCAGCGCTCCACGAAGTCGGCCACGTTGCCGGCCTTGCGGGCGGTGTTTTCCGGGCGGTGCCGGTAGAAGACGCGCTCGCCCTCCGGCAGGGCGTCGGTGAGGTCGGCCCAGGCCTGCTCCTCGGCGAGCCACACGTCTGGGTTGGTGCTGTCGGAGAGCAGGAAGAAGTCGAACCGCCGGGCGGCGCCGCCCTTCTCCGGGCAGACGGCTCGCAGCGAATCCAGCATCGCCCGCACCCCGGCGCAGACGCGGGTCGGGTCCTCGTTATAGACCGGCACCAGCACCGCGGTCGGCGGGAGGTCGAGCGGATCGAAGTCCTCCGGCAGCGCGGGGATCACGGCCGGCGTGGGCCGCAGCAGCACGGAGACGAAGCCCAGCGTCGCCGTCCAGAAGGAGAGGGCGATCCAGCCGAACAGCACGGCGAAGAGCCCGACCAGCGGCCAGCGCAGCCAGGCGGAGACGTCCGGCAGGGTTCCCGCGAAGGCCCAGGCCGCCGCCGCGGTGGCGGCCACGGTCAGCAATGCCAAGGCGGTCCGCGCCGCAGTGCGGGAGGCGGGGCAGAGGGGGGGCGAGGGCGGGACGGCGCCGGCCGGCCCGGGGGCGTGGGAAGACATATTGGACGAACGGGGGAGCGGCGACGGGGCGGAGAAGCCGCCGGCCGTCATGGCCGCCGGGGGGAGGGGGGGAAGCGCGGTTCGCGGTCGAACTCCTGTCGACCGACGAAATCCACAGACGCGGGACTCAGCAAAGTCACCTCAGTGAGACTTTCTCAGCAAAGACTCGCTAACCAAGGCTCGACCGACCCGGCGGTTCAGCGGCCGAACTGCTGGGGGATCATTTCGTGGCGCCGCACGGCGGGCACCGCGAGGACGCCGCCGCGGGACAGCCGGGCCGCGAGGCGGGCGTGCCGGGGCGGAGTCGGGCCGCGATCGCTCAGCTCGGTGAGCCAGCGGGACATGCCCAACGCCGCGTTCCGCAGCGCGATCCGGGACAGTTCGGCCGGCGAAACGGACGGGCCGACCTCGCCGAACGCCCCGTCCAGGCAGGCCGCGATCGCGGTCTGGGCCGGGCGGGAGTTCACGGCGAGGCCCAGTTCCCCGAGGTACCGCGCGACGGCGTCGCGGGCCGCCTGCAGCGCCACGGGATCCGCGAGGGCCCCGGCGTAGAAGTGGGGGGCCGACGTCGTCGCCGCGTCGACGGAGACGTTCAGTTCAGCGGGGGTCAGGGCAGCGGGGGGCATAAAAACCTCCAGGTCTCGGACAGGGAACCGGACGAGAGTTCGCCCGGGGAAGCAGAGGCGGGAACGTCAGAGTCGGATCCGGCGAACGAGCCTTCGCCGGTTTCCTCTGAAGATTTGGGGAAGAGCGCGACGTCCACGGTCACGGGACCGTCCGCGTCGGGTTTGATCGTTAGCGTGACGCGCCGCGTGCCGTTGGCCATCGGGATGATGGCGATGTCCGTATCGGTGCCGCCCTGAGTCGTCACCCGGGGAGCCGGATTCGACCGCTTGGGCACTCCCACGAAATCCACCGTCAACCGCGTCGCCTTCGGATCGTTCGGATCCGCGGAGCGCGTCCAGGCGGCCGCCTTGCCTAGCTCGTGCTCCGGGGGATCGCCGGAGACGAAGTTCAGAGTATACGCCATCGGGTAGGGCTCGCCGACAGTCGGCTGGACCGCAGGCACCCACCACGCGGCAATATTGTCGAACCCCTCGAAGTCCGTCGGGTACTCCAGCAGCTCCACGGTTCCGCCGGCCCAGACGTTCGGCACGTCGTCCCAATCCGCTCCGTTCACCGCGCCGGGGCCGGTGCCGAAGGGGTCCGGCGGCAGCGGTGTGATCCACAGGCTCGGGCGGTCCTCGTAGCGGGTCTCGGGGTCGGCGTAGCGGGCCGGGTCGCGGTCCCGCTGGAGCAGGCCGAACCCGCGGATCGAGCCGTACCCGCGACCGCTGACGGACGGGTAGCTCTGCTGGCCGAGAGCCCGGAAGGTCCACTCGGTCGGGCCGTTCGGGTTCTCGGTCTCCTCCACGCCGGCATGCACGAGCAGGCCGTCGGAGTCGTGCACCTCCGGGCGGGCGTCCTGCTTCAGATTCTCGAAGCCGTCGCCCCACAGGAACATGCTGCTGGCCGGGGCGACCGCGACCTTGGTGGGCACGTGCCGGAAGAACAGCGTGGCCCGCACCTCACATTTGGTGGGGTCGCCGGGGGTGACGTCGAAGCGGTAGGCCCCGGCGACGGCGTGCGAATCGAGGATCGCCCAGACCCGGGCCGCTTTCGCGTCCACCTCCGGCCGCTGGAGCCAGAGTCCGCGGACGATGGGGAACTCTTCGACCCGCGGCGTGCCGATGTCGATCGCCAGCGCGCGGGCGCTCGCTCCGTACACCTGCCCGGCGCTGATGCCGCGGAAATAGCTGGCGCCGGCGAAGGCGAAGAACTCCTGCAGGTACTTGGCGCCCGGCAGCGGGCCGATCAGCTTCATCCCGGCGTAGTCCACCCCGGCGTCGACCGGCAGGCCGACGACGTCGCCGCGGTACTCGAACAGGTTCCGGTCGAAAGCCAGAGTGACGACCTTGCCGTCCTGCACGGTGTTGATTTGCACCTTGTTCCGCAGGATGTCCCCGCGGTGCATCAGCTCCGCCTGGATGGGGGCGTCGAGATACCGCCAGAGCGACATCTCCGGCTTCCAGGCGATCTTGCGGTAGGCGTCGTAGTCCAGGTCGATCAGCTCCTGCGGGACCGGCGGGTCCGGCACGAACGGCTTGGAGGCGAGATGCTCCGCGAGCGCGGTGATCGCGCCCTCGCTGAAGCTCTGGCCGTGAGCGGTGCCCGGGAACCAGGGGATGAGGGCCGGCGGGCCGGTCGGGTCCTCCGCCGGCTCGTCAGCGAACGCGGCGTAGGGAACGGACAACAGCCCGGCGACCGCCAGGGCGGCGACCAGAACGGGAGCGGGGCGGCGGGGGGGAGCGATCGGCGACACGGAGAGGCGGTTCGGGGTCGGGGGGCTGCGGCAGTCAGCCCAAGGCGTGCGGATGATCAATGCAAACCGGGGACCGCGACAGCCCTCAAATCGGCTCGTTCACCGAACCCACATGCCAAGGAGGATTTCCAAGAGGAAAACCGTCTCCCGCGGATACGTCGCTCAGGAAGGCCCCGACAGAAAGGACTTGCGCGTTGCCACAGTTTTCAATTAGGGCGCCAAATCGACGGTCTGACCGCATTTCGGACAAACGGGCTGCCCGCCAATCAGGCAGGCAGCGCCCGAACCCGTTGCAGAGATTTCCCCAGCACCGCGCGTGCCCGGCACGCTTGCTGCCGCCGAGGGCGGTGCTGATTCGTCGGCAGGACGCTCAGGCGGCGGTCGCGGCGTCGATCGCGGCGATCGCCGTTTCGCACAGCCGGTCTGCCAATCCGACCGGCATGCCCACCGCGGGCATCAACACCAGCGTGTCCCCCAGCGGGCGAAGGATCAGGCCCCGCTCCCGGGCCGCCAGTACCGCCCGATGCCCCGTGCGGCGCTCCGGCGGGAAGGGGCGGTGCGGGACCCGCTCGGCGACGAGGTCGATCGCCGTCATTACCCCGCACCGGCGAACCGCGGCGACGTGCGGGTGGTCCGCCAACGGGGCCAGCCGCTCGCCGATCGCTTCCGACAGGGCCCGGGCGTTGGCGGGGCAGTCGTCCGCTTCGTACTTCTTCAAACTGGCCAGCGCCGCGGCGCAGCCGAGGGCGTTGCCGGTAAAGGTGTGCCCGTGGAAGAAGGTGCGGAGTTCGTGCGGTTCGCCGAGGAAGGCGTCGTAGATGCGGTCGGTCGTCAGCGTCGCCGCGACCGGCAGATAGCCGCCCGTCAGCCCCTTGGCGGTGCAGAGGAAGTCGGGGACGACGTCTTCCGTCTGGCAGGCCCAGGTCTCGCCCGTCTTGCCGAAGCCGACGGCGACCTCGTCGGCGATCAGCGGGACGTCGTGCTTCGTGCAGAGTTCGCGGATCGACCGCAGGTAGCCGGCCGGGTGCATCAGCAGCCCGCCGGCCCCCTGGACCCGCGGCTCCATCACCAGCGCCGCGACCCGCCCAGCGTGTTCGCCCAGCAGGCGGTCGGTCTCCGCCAGTGCCCAGCGGGGCAGGGAGTCGGCGTCGTGCCCCTCCGGCAGGGCGTACGGGTAGCCCGGCGGCGTCGGCGAGGGGATCGCGGCGGTCTTGTAGAACAGCTCGCCGTAGAGGGTGTGAAACAGCGAGATCCCGCCGACCGACGCCGTGCCCACGGTGTCCCCGTGGTAGGCGTGCGAGAGCTTGAGGAACAGGTCGCGCCGCTCCGGGGTCGCCTTCTGCCGGTGGTATTGGAAGGCCATCTTCAGGCCGACCTCCACGCAGGTCGCCCCGCTGTCGCTGAAAAAGACTTTCGTCAGCGGCTCGGTCCCAGCCGCCGCTGGGGCGATCCGCACGAGTTGGCGGGCGAGTTCGTCCGCCACGTCGCACCGCAGGCCCAGCAGCGTGGAGTGGGCGACCCGATCGAGCTGCGCCCGGATCGCCTCGTCGATCTCCGGCACCCGGTGCCCGTGTACGTTGCACCACAGCGAGGAGACCCCGTCGAGATAGCGCTTGCCGGCGACGTCGATCAGTTCGAACCCGTCCGCGGCGGCGATGACGGGCGCGCGCTCCTCCGCAAACGCCTGCATCGGCGTGAACGGGTGCCAGAGGGGGGAGTCAGTCATCGCTCACCCCGCTCGACTATTGGTTCTGATTTGTCTTCGGCGGCGGGGGCGGGGAGACGGGTCGCTTCTCTGCGGTCGTGATCGGCGGCGGGGGCGGTGGGTTCGAACCGTTCGTCACCAATGGACCTGTCGGTCGCGTCTGATTTTGTGGCGGGTACTGGTGCTTCTTCCCCATCACGCGTCTCCTGATGTGTAGATGAACTCTTCCCATCGTCGCGGGCTTCAACGCCGGAGACAACTCCTGCCTCGTGCTGCGCATCGTGGATTTCGCGGAGCGATACCTGGTTTTCGCGGATTGCCGGGGCGGTGATCTGTTGCTGGGGAAGCTCAAACTCAACTGTCTCGACTAACTCCGCTGGGAGGAGCATGGCCTCGATGAGGGGCAACTCCACCCTTGTGCTGTCGGCGAGAATCCACTCGCAGCGGGTCATGAGAAAGTGCCCCGAGTCCGATGTGTCCGGCCACTCCACCGGCCACCCGTAGAATGTCCTCCCATCCTTCAACCGGAGATAGACGAACCGTGGAAACTTCGCGAAGCCGGCGTACCACTCGCTCGGCAACGATGTTCTCCTCGTTATCCAGTCCGGCAGCCACCCGTGGGGGGCGTTGCCGTTCGACATTGCGGCCGCTAGAGCTCCAATTGGCAAGGCAAGTAGAACGCCGACGGCAAATCCGCCCGCTTCGGTCCACATCCCGAGGCTACCGAACCGACGTCCTGCCCAAAGCAATAAGCTCTGTAGACAGACAGTCGCGGCCTGTACGAACGCTGTGAAAATTAAAGCCTCAACCACTCGTTCGAACGGCGACTGTCGCGGGTGCGCCGTGAATCCATAGAAGATCCACGCGGCGACGAACCCAGGCAGCAGGAAGTAGATGACCTGCAATAGGTCAGTACTTGGGAATCCCATCGTTCGTCAGTTCGTTGTTGAACAGTCCTGTGTCGGAGTGGTCCCCGCTCACCCCAGCATCTCGCGCACCGTGTCGCGTTCGCTCTTCAATTCGTCGACGCTGGCCTGGATCTTCGCCTGGGCGAACTCGTCGTGTTCCCAGCCCTCGACCACCTGCCAGGTCTCGCCGTCGGTACGGAGGGGCATGCTGCACATGATCCCCTCCTCGATGCCGTACTGGCCGGTGGAGCAGATCGCGGCGCTGAAGACCTCGCCCTCGGGGGTGGGGCGGGTGATGTCCATCAGCGTGCCCAGCGCCGCGTTGGCGGCACTGGCGGCAGAGGAGGCCCCGCGGGCCTTAATGACGGCGGCGCCGCGCTGCTGCACGGTGGTGAGGAACTCGCCCTTCAGCCACTCGTGGTCGCGGATCGCCTGCGGGACCGGCGTGCCGTTGATCGTGGCGTGGTCGAAGTCCGGGTACATGGTGGGGCTGTGGTTGCCCCAGATGGCGAGCGATTTCACGTCGCCCACGCCGACGCCCGCCTTCTGGGCGAGCTGCGACTTGGCCCGGTTCTGGTCCAGCCGGGTCATGGCGAACCAGTTCTCGCGCGGCACCCGCGGGGCGTGGCTCATGGCGATCAGGCAGTTCGTGTTGCAGGGGTTGCCGACCACGATCACCTTCACGTTCTCCGCGGCGGCGGCGTCGATCGCCCGACCGGTGGGGCCGAAGATCCCGCCGTTGACCTTCAGCAAGTCCGCCCGCTCCATCCCCTGTTTGCGGGGGACGCTGCCGACGCACAACACGAAGTCCGCGTCGCGGAAGCCGTCTTCGAGGTGATCGCTGTCGGCGGTCGTCACGCCCTCGAGCGTGGGGAAGGCGCAATCGTCCAGTTCCATCACGACCCCGCCAAGGGCGTCCATCGCGTGCGGCAGCTCGACGAGGTTCAGGTGCACCGGCGTGTCCGCGCCGAACACCTCGCCGGAGGCCAGACGGAACAGCAGGGCGTAGCCGATTTGGCCGGCCGCCCCGGTGACGGCGACGCGAACGGGTTTCGACATGACAGACTCTCGGGCGACGGGAAATATGGGCGCCCGCAGCCTACCCGCCCCGCCCGCGACCCCCAAGCCGGAGGCATGCCTCCGGCTTAGATCAGGGGTTCAGAACACCGTCGCGTCGATCCCGTCAATCTGCACCGCGGTGCCCGGCTCCGCCCATTTGCGTTTGAGCATCCCGAGGGCGACGTTCCCCGCGGCGCTGGTGACGACGCCGATCGCCTCGCCGTCGCAGGTCACGATCGCGCCCTGCTCCGCCGGCGGGGAGCCGTGGGGGATCGTCAGGCCCCGCAGCAGCTTGTTCACCCGGCCCAGCGCCCGCACCCGGGCGACCGGTTCCTGACCGAGGTAGCAGCCCTTCGTGTAGCAGATCGCCCAGGGGCGGTCGGCTTCCATACAGAGATTCGCCTCCGTCAGGTCCGTACCGATTCGCGGCAACTTGGCAGCGATGCGGGCCTCCTCGCTGAGCCTCCAGGCGTCCTCCGAGGGGTCGCAGAGGTAAAACGTTCCGCCCTCCAGCGGATCGCCCTCCGGCCAGCCGTCGGTCCGGGATTCGAACCACAGCGGATCGCCGCTCTCGTCGGCGAACTCCACGTCCTCCATCAGGGCGTACTTGGACAGATGGGCGATCAGCCCCGGCCCCTGATCGGGCGTGCCGACGAACTGCACGGAGCCGTCCTGGTCCTTCAGCAGCCAGCCGTGGCCCAGCACGCGGGCCTTCTCGCTGGTGAAGAACGCTTCGCAGGAGCACTTGGCCTTGAGCAGATCGTTCGTGCAGAAGTTCTGGAGGAACTTCACGGCGTCCGCCCCGGTGACGGCGACGCGGGTCCAGCCGGTGAGGTCGAAGGCGGTCATGGCATCGAGGGGGCCGGAGCGAGCGCGGCGGCCGGGCGGCGGGGAACGGGAGCGGCGCCGCGGCGGCGCCGAACCCCGATGCTCGTGCATCGGGCTGTCGCGTCAATCCGGGACGCCCCGGGGTCCCCCTTGCCCCGGCCCCACCGGCCCGGCCTCACCGCACCGGGACGGCCCGGGGGTAGGAGATCAGGCTGAGGGCGTCGACGTCCAGGGTGCCGCTGCCCTTCACGGCGACGCGGACGATCATCTCACGGGCGTCCGGCGGGACGAGGATGCGGCGGCCGCGTTCGTCCCAGTCGAACGTGCCGGCGAAGGGACCGATGAACCCGCCCGGCAGCTCCCGGCGGACGCTGTCGTAGAAGTAGATCGCCGCCCCCGCCGGCGGGCCGCCGGCGGCGGGGGGCAGGAGCGCGTCGCCGCGGACCCGCATCGCCAAACCGACCGCCCCCACCCGTCGGCCGTCGACCGGCAGACCCTGCAAAATTTGGGCGAGGCGGTCCGGGTCCCGGGCGGCGATCCGCAGGTACCGCTGACCGTCCGGGGCCTCGCCGCCGTCGGTCTTGAGGCCGCCCAACTCCGAATCGCTGGCGACCCGCGCCCCGGACTCGCCGTCGCGGGCGTCCGGCATCAGCAGCGTTTGCCGCTGGTAGTGCCAGCCGTCGGCCCGGCCGTCGCCGTTTTCGTCCAGTTCGAAAGAGGCGTTCGCCACCCGCGGCCGCAGACCGTCCGGCTGGACCTCGCGGCGCTCCTCACTCTCGCCGGTCATCGGCACGAAGAAGGTGGGCACCAGTTGTTCGTTGGCCAGTTCGCCCCCCCGCTTGGTGAACAGGTGGAAGGTCTGCTGGAAGCGTTCGCCCAGCGGGACGAGCAGTTTGCCGCCCTCGGCGAGCTGTTCGACCAGCGGCCGCGGCACGCTCTCGGGGGAGCAGGTGACGATGATCCGGTCGAAGGGGGCGTGCTCCGGCCAGCCGAGGTAGCCGTCGCCGACCTTCACCCGGACGTTCTCATAGCCGAGTTCCTTGAGCCGCCGGCCGGCGTCCCGGCCGAGGGGTTTGACGATTTCGATGGAGGAGACGTCCGCCCCCATCGCCGCCAGCACCGCGGCCTGATAGCCGCTGCCGGTGCCGATCTCGAGGACCTTCATCCCCGGCTCCACGTCGAGGGTTTCGGTCATGTAGCCGACGATGAACGGCGGGCTGATCGTCTGCCCGTGCCCGATCGGCAAGGCGGCGTCGGCGTAGGCCCGGCGGTGATCCACGGAGCGGACGAACTCGTGCCGGGGCACCGTCCGCAGGGCGTTCAGCACGCGCTCGTCGGTCACGCCCTCCGCGACCAGCGCCCGCTCGACCATCGCGGCCCGCTCCGCGGCCCGGTCGTCGTCCGCCAGTGCCGGCGGCAGCGAACCGAGCAGACCGGCGGCCAGCGCCAGGGCGAAACGGAGACGGAGCGGGGCGAGCATCGAGCGGGCTTCCGAACGGCGGGAGCGGGAGACCGGGCCACTGTAGCGGAGCCGCCGCGGCCCGGGGGAGCGCGGTTTCGGTCGCCCGGCGGCCCCGCGGCGACCTACTCTTCCTCGTTCGCTCCGTCGTCGTCCCAGTCGTCGTCGGCCGGATCGGGCAGGGGGCCGAGTTCGGACAGATCGCCGCCGATCTCGATCTCCGCCACTTCCTCCAGGCGAAAGGTCCGACCGTTGAGCTGGATTTCCAGATCTTCCACCGCGGCGACCTCCTCGTCCTCCGGCGCCTCCTCCAGCAGGTCCAGCGCCCGGCCGAGGGCCCATTCGAACTCCTCCTCCGTCACCTGGAGTTCGTCCAGCGCCGCGGCCCGGGGGGTGATGAGCAGCTCGACTTCGCCGTCGTCGGACCCCTCGCCCCCGGCGGATCCGTCGCCGTCCGGCGGGGAATCTTCCGTGACGTTCGGGTCGGCGGAGGGCGGCTTCGCCGTCCCGGAGGGGGCGGACGGCTTGGGTGCGTCGGGCATGAAAGAACGGCGGTCTGAGGGATTCTGGGAACCGCGAAGATGGCAGGACCCGGGCGATCGGGCTAAGACTGCATTGTTCGTACCAACGAAGGACGTTGATGCGTGCAAGGCGTGAACCTTCACCCGATCATACGGTTGTTCAGGTGTGAGCCAGCCCTTCCAGCGTTCCGAAGGAGGCGTGCCGTGTCGAACTTTTCCCTACTGCTCCCCCTCCTGCTGGCGCCCGCGTTTCAGGGCGGGCCGGCCGGAACCGAGAGTCGGGCCGCGGCACCCCCCGCGGGGGCGGAGATCCCGGCGGAGAAGGACGCGCGGGAGAGTGAAACCTTGGCGGGCGAACCCGTGGTGACGAATCGCGACGGGCTGATCTATGGTGCCCAGCCCCCCGCCGACGTCGACGCCCCGGTTCCCACGGTTCGCCCTTTGGAGGAGAACGCGGAGCCGCCCGCGGGCGATACGATGACGCCCCCCGCCCCCCGCCCCGAAGGCGACGTTCCCGTGCCCGCGCCGCTCGATTCGCTCGCCCCGCTTCGCCCCGGGCTGTCCGACGCTCAGTACTACGAGGCCCTGGCCGACCTCGTGCTGCCCAACGGGCTGGTGCTGGACCGCAACAGCGACCGGCACACCGTCTCCAGCGCCGCGACCGGGCTGGTGGGCTACGCCCTGGCCGTGCTGGCCGAGCGCGGCGTGGCCGATCGGGAGGAGGTCGCCGCCCACCTGCGTCGCGGGTTCGAAACCACCCGGGCCGCCAATCCCGCCGCCAACCGCGGCTGGCTGGCCCACTTCACCGAGCCGGACGGCACGCCGAAGCCGCACAGCGAGGTGTCGACGATCGACTCCGCCCTGTTCTACGCCGGCCTGCTGAAGGCGGCCCAAACGCTCGATCTGCCGGACCTCGAACGGGACGTGCGGGCCGCCGTGGACGGCGTGGACGTGGCCTTCCTCTCCCGCGAGGGCGTCTTCCTGCACGGCTTGGAGTGGGCCGGCGAGCCCGGCGCCGCTCCGCCGCGGATCATTTCCTACACCTGGAACGACACCAGCGAGGGGGCGATCCTGTACCGCCTGTTCGGCCTGCCGTTCCGCCCGGCGACGCACCGCACCGACCTGCCGCTGTTCACCTATTTCTACCCGTTGGTCCTCTGGCCGGAGTGGGACGAACCCGTCGGCAGCGGGCGGACCGGCGGCGTCGCCTGGAGCCCCGTCGGAGCCCCGACCGCCGAACCGTATCGGTACGACGGTCCGGACTACCGGCGCCTGTTGGCCGCGGCGGTCTCCTGGCAGCACCGCACCCTCGGTCACGCCGGCGTGACCGCCGCGGACGGCCCCGGCGGGTACACCGCCTTCCGGCCGACCCTGGTGAGCCCGCTGATGCTCTCCAGCCTCGCGCCCCGGTTCGTCGAAGCCGCCGACACCCTGCGGACCTACGACCTCGACGCCACCCTGCCGGCCTACGACCTGGACGCCGGCTGGGATGCCCCGGACCGCCTCGCTATCGACTACGCCAGCTACTTCCTGCTGCGGGCCGAGGTGATCGAACCGGGCCGGCTCTCTTCCGGGCAGACGAACGGCGGTCCCGGCCGGCCCGTATTAACGGCCGAGGTTGAGTAGACTCTGCGGGTTCGTCGCTCGATCCGTGGAGGGTTTTCCGATGTTGCACGTCCGAAGCCGGTCTGTCCTGACGGCGGCCGCGGTGGCCGCCCTGTGCGTCGCCCCGTCGCCGCTGCTCGCCCAGCGGACGACCGCCCTGTGGGGCGAGTCCGGGGAGGCGTGGGACCCCGCCGGCCTGCTGCCGGATTTTTCCTTCGCCGGCTATCGGCGGGGCGAGAAGATCATTCCGGACCGGCAGCCGACTGTTTCGGTGACGGACTACGGGGCCAAACCGGACGCCGACGCGACCGCGGCGTTCCGCAAGGCGATCGCGGAGAACCCCGGCGCCTGCATCGGCGTGCCGTCGGGGCGGTTTCTGCTCTCGGACCGCCTGCGGATCGACGCCGCTGGGACCGTGCTCCAGGGCGCCGGTCCGCGGGCGACCGTGCTGCACTTCACCCGCAGCCTGGAGGAGATCGATCCCCAGCCCAGCGTGAACGGCGGCGGCGAGCCGACGAGCAACTGGTCCTGGACCGGCGGGTTGATCGAACTGGGCAACTCCAACGAGGAGAAGTCCTCCAAGCAGGCGATCACGGACAGCCCGGCCCGCGGCGACCGGGCATTCGTCGTGGAGCGGGTCGGCGAGTTCGCCGCCGGCGACGACGTGCTGATCGAGGTGAAGGACGACCCGGCCGGTGGGCTGACGGACTACCTCTACCGCGGCACGCCCGGCGACGCCGACGACGCCAAAGGCAAAACCTTCGTGCGGCAGGTCGCCCGGGTGGTCGCCGTCGACGGCGACCGGCTGACCGTCGACCGCCCGCTGCGGACGGACGTGCGGCCCGTCTGGACTCCCACGGTCCGCAAGTTCCTCCCCCGCTCGACCGAGTGCGGCCTGGAGGAACTCACGATCGAGTTCGAGCCCGGCCCCTACCGCGGGCACTTCAAGGAGGACGGCTACAACGGCGTGATGGTCCGCGGCGCCCACAATTGGGTGCGGAACGTCACGATCCACGACGGCGATTCCGGCATCTACGTCTCCGGCCAGTTCCACACCGTCACCGGCGTGACCCTCACCGCGGACCGCCCCAAGCACAGCAGCGGCAACTCCGGCCACCACGGCCTCACCGCGACGGGGCAGGACTGCCTGATCACCGACTTCTTCGTCCGCACGCAGTTCTTCCACGACCTGACCGTCGACCGCGGGTCGGTCGGCAACGTGTTCTCGAACGGGCGGGGGGCCGACCTCTGCCTCGACCTGCACCGCTTCGCCCCCTACGAGAACCTGTTCACCGATCTGCACCTCGGCAAGGGCACCCGCCCGTGGGCCTCCGGCGGGGCGGGGGGGAAGGGCCTGCACACCGCCGCCGGGGCGACCTTCTGGAACCTCGAGTCGCAAACCAAGATCAACGCCCCCAAGGAGGGCTTCGGCCCGCGGGACCTGGTCTTCGTCGGCCTGAACGCCCACGACGGCGGCGTGACGGAACCCGTCACGCTACCCGGCGGCTGGTACTACGAACCGCAGCCCCCGGGCCGGTTCTACCCGCTCGACCTGCACCAGGCCCAACTCGCCCACCGGCTGGCGCAGCCGAGCCGCTGAACCGCGGGCCGACGGGAGAGCGCTTCGGCTCACATGGGTGCCGACGGCCCCGTCGGCGCCCGCCAGCCGGGGCGGGCGGCGATTGCGGAGGTCGCCAACTCCCGTAAGTCCTCGGGCAGCCGTTCGAGCTGCCGGCGCTGCTCCGCGTCGACGTCGCCCCCCGCGGCGGCGATCGCCCGCAGGCCGTAGAGAACCGGCCCCAAAGAGTGATCGGCCATGTGCGCCGTCGCCGCGGCGTGCCCGGCGGCCCGGGCGGCGGCGACCGCGGCGGGGTCGCCGACGGCCTCCCGAGCCGCGGCATGAGCGGCCCACGCCGCCCGCTGACCCACTCCGACCCGCACGCCGCCACCGGCCCAGAGGCGGGCCGCCTCGATCGCCCGGCGGGGGCGGTCGTCGTCCCGGCCGTCTTCGAACAGCGGCAGCACGCGTTCGGCGCAGTCCGTCGCCCACAATGCCAGCCGGTGATGGTCCGTCCGGCTGAGCGGCCCCCCACGATGGGCGGCGATGAAGCGACGATCGCGCACGGCTGCGGCCTCCGGGGACGGGGGCGGCAGTTTACTCGGCGGCCTCGCTAAGGCGGCGGAGCTTTTTCATCACCAGATCGAGCCACGCCTGAAGCTCCTCCAGGCTCTCCCGGCTGAGGTCGTCCGGACGGGTCAGCACCGCGTCGCCTTCCGCCAGGGCGCAGGCCTCGGTGCGGGTCGGGGCTTTGCGGGCGGCGAACGGGCTGTGCGGCGCCGGGCCGGGGGGGCGGGCGTCGTCGTCCTCGTCCTCCTCGTCCGGGTCGGGCGACACTACGGTCAGGTCCGCGACCGGCACGCCGTCGCCGTAGCCCTCCACGAAGGCCCACACGCCGTCCTCGGAGAGCCCCTGCACGACGCCCTCCTGCTCCTCGGCCTCGTCGTCGTCCTCCCCCTCGTCGGAGGCTTCGGTCCAGCGGACCACGTCCCCTTTCCTCGGCACCGGCGGGGCGGAGGGGTCGAAGGCGGCCAGTTCGGGGGCGTTGCCGTGGGCCACCTCCCCCGCCTCCGCTAGGGCGTTGCCGCGGAGCAGCCCGGCGTGCACCAGCGAGCCGCGGAGGTCGGCCAGGAACCCTTCCACCTTGTCCGGCAGGAAACCGCTGTCGGCGACCAGCTCCGGCCCCAGCACGTCGTCCGGCGGCAACACGCCGTGCGGACGGTAGCGGGTGTAGACGTCCCGGTAGATCGTCGGCGACAGCGCCGCCGTCCGCAGGGCGGCCCCGTGGCGGGGGTGCGTGGGCGGGAAGTTGGCCAGATCGACCGTCAGCTTCGCCGGCACGACGCGGCCGCTGCGTTCCTCGACCAGCCCGAATTTCTTCAGGGCGGACATCGTCATCCGGGCCGTGCCGTGGTTCTTGCTGTAACCGATCAGCTTGGCGGCGCTGTCCGGCGAGGCCCCCGCGGTGCCGACGCCCTCGTACAAGCGCGTCGCCCGGGTCACGGCGTCCGGCAGGCCGACGGAGGGGTAGTTGGGGCTCCGCTGCCGGGTCGAGTCGGAGGGGGAGCTTTTGGGGGAGCTTTTCGCCACGGGACGGAGCGCAGAACGAACGGCGGGGATGGACGGACGAACATCGTACCGCCCTCCCGGCCGAAGCCCAACGGGTTCGGGAGTCAATCGGGCGTTGCGGACTCTTTCGCAACGCCGAATGACTCCCGAGCGTCTCCCGGTCGTGCTACTTCGCCGCCTCGGCGAGGCGCCAGACGCCGCGGTCGGTGCGGAGGATGAGGGAGTCGTCGGTCACGGCGGGGCTGGCGTTGCAGCGGCCGGCGGCCGGGCCGAGGGGGTTCACCCGCTCGATTTGCAACGTGTCCGCCGGCGTGATGACGAAGGTGTCGCCGGCCCGGGTGGTCGCCACGATGCGGGCCTCGGCGCCGGAGCCGATCAGCGCCGGGCTGGCGTACAGGCTGACGCCGCCGCGGCCGCGACGGCCCTCGACGGGGGTCAGGCCCTCTTCCGGCAGGCGTTCCTTGAAGATCGACTCGCCGGTTTCGGCGTTCAGGTTGATGGCGAGGCCCTTATCGCTGAGCCAGAACAACCGCTCGCCGCCGTCGTCCTCGCCGTTCACGTCGATCAGGATGGGGCTGGGGACATAGGAGCCTTCGCGGGTGGTCCAGGCGACGGCGTCGTCCGCGGCGGCGTCGCCGCCGGTCGCCGTGCCGAGCGTCACCGCGGCCCCGCCGCCCTGCCGGCCGCCGACGACGTAGACCCGGTCGCCGTCCTCCGCGGCGACGGGGCTGGTGCAGGCGGAGCCGTCCACGGGGATCTCCGCGTACCACAGCAGGCCGCCGGTGGCCGGGTTGAGGGCCCACAGTTCGTCGGGGATCGGGAACAGCAGTTCCTGCCGGTTCGGGAAGGCCGCGTTGGAGGGCGAGGTGCGGACGATCGGCGTGGCCCAGCTCTGGGTCAGGCTCCCGGCGCTCGCCCGCCAGACTTCGCCGCCGTCGGCGGGGTCGAGGGCGATGAGGGCCTGAGCCTCCTCGCAGGCGTTGACGATCAGGAGCGTGCGGGGCTCGCCGTCTTCGCCCGTGACGTCCACCAGCATCGGGCTGGCGCCGGAGCCCCAGCCGCGGGGGCCGCTGTCGGTGCCGACGTTCTTCCGCCACAGCTCCTTGCCGTCCAGATCGAAGGCCAGCACGCCGGTCTTGCCGAAGTGGACGAAGACCCGTTCGCCGTTGGTGCAGGGGGTGCTCGTGGCGTAGCCGTGCTCGGAGATGAAGCCGCGGTAGGGATCCTCCGTCGCCGTGCTGGGCACGTCCGCCTGCCAGACGATCTTGCCGTCGGCCAGGTTCAGGCGGATCAGGTGACGGACGAGATCGTTCACGTCGCCCGGTTCCCGTCCGTCCGTGCCGTAGCCGGTGTAGCAGGTGACGAAGACGGCGTCGCCGACGACGATCGGGCTGCTGGCGCCGGGGCCAGGCAGTTCGACGTTCCACCGCACGTTCTCCCCGGTCTCGCCGTTCCAACTCAGCGGCGGGGCGGCGGCGGGGGCGACGGCCCGCCCGTCGGGGCCGCGAAAGCGGGGCCACGCGGCCTCCGGGTCCGCCCCGGGAGCAAGCAGCAACAGGGCGACGAGGGGCGAGGCGACGAGCATGCGGGAGCGGTCTGGGGGGGAGACGGGAGGGGCCTGGGAGGCGGCGTGCGAACGGAGCGGTCCCCCACCGTCAAACCCCCAGACGCCCCCGAAGTTCCGCCCCCGGTCCCGCCGGCCGGGAAAACGCCCGCCCCGACCCGCGGCGCCCGTTCCGATCCGCTGACGCGTGCGCGTATTGCGCGGGCGTCTGTTGCGGGGGCAGCGGAGCGACCGGCGGTTCGCCCCGGTTCCGGTAGTCTTCGGGCGGGGACTTTTCGATAAGGTGGGGCGAATGAGTCATCCCGCGGCTACCGCTGACGAATCGGACCGCGGAGGGCCGCCGTGCCCGACGCGATCTGACGGGGCGACCGTGGGCACGCAGGCGGACCGCCCCCCCGCACTGGGTGAGGAGACGGTCGGCGGCGGCGCCACCGCGGACCACGCCGAGCGGCCGACGTCGCTCGGTTCCCCCGTCCCGGCGGACACCGTCCCCACGGACGCCGCCCCCACGGATGCCGTCGACCGGCCCGCGGCGGACCGCGCGTCGGGACGGCCCGCCGCCCCCACGCGGCGGGCCGGGGAGCCGGGCGGAGGGGATCCCGGAGGTCGGGGTTCGGGCGGAGAGGATGCGGGCCGCGGGGAGCCGCCGGACCCCCGTGCGCTGAAGGCGTCCGTCCGTGAGTTCCGCCTGAGGGAACGGCTGGGCGGCGGGGCGTTCGGCGTGGTGTATCGGGCGTGGGACCGACAGCTCCACAAACCGGTCGCGGTCAAACTGTTCGCTCCTGACGGCGGCGAGCGGGCGCCGCTGGTGGACCGCCTCCTGCACGAGGCGCGGGCCGCCTCCCGTCTGGACCACCCGAATATCGTCCGCGTGTTGCGGGCGGAGACGGTCCCGCTGACCGCCCCGCTGCGGGCCTTGCTGGAGTGGGAGCGGCGGGACGGGGCGCCGACCCTCCCGGAGCCCGTCGGGGCGTTGACGCGGCCCGACGTCGGCACGACCTTCCCGCACGATCCCGCCCGCCGAGAGGCGAAGCCGGCCGGCCCCCCGGGGAGCGGCCCGGAGATCGGGTATATCGTGTCGGAGTTGATCACCGGCGGAACGTTGCAGGCCCAGTTCAACGAGGCGGTCGAGGGCGACTCGTCCGCCGGCGCCCCCTCCGCAGGCGACCCGCCGCCGGACTGGGCGACGCCCGCGGGGGCTCTGCGGTTCGTGCTCCCGATCGCGGAGGCGACGGGCCACGCGCACCGGCTCGGCGTGGTCCACCGGGACCTCAAACCGGCGAACGTGCTGCTGACGCCGGACGGTCGGCCGATGCTGACGGACTTCGGCATCGCACGGGCCTCGCACCGGCCGAGCGGAGACGACACGGTCGGCGGTCAAACCGGGGTGACCACCGCGGCCGCGGGCGGCGGCGGGTCGACCACGCTCAGCGGGGAGGGCCGATGGCTCGGCACGCCGGCCTACATGGCGCCGGAACAGGCCGCGCAGCGATCCGCGGACGTCTGCGCCGCCACCGACGTGTGGGCTCTGGGTGTGATCCTGTGGGAACTGCTCGCCGGCCGCCGGATGTACCACGGCTCCGGGCTGGAGATCATCGACCGGATCCTCCGGGAGCCGCCCCCGGAACTGCCGCGGACCGTCCCCCCGGCGGCCCGTCGGGTGGTGGCGGCGGCTCTGCAGGCGGATCCGGCCGACCGGCCCAGAAACGGCGCCGTTTTCGCGGATCAGGTGCGCGAGGCGCTGAAGGAGTTGGACCGCCGCCCGGCCGGCGTCGCGAGCGTCATCGGCCGGCGGGCGAACGTCGCGTTGCTGGCGGTCGCCGCGGCGACGGCGCTGCTCTGGCTGGTCTGGGCCAACGCGGGGCGGGACGCGAACCCCGACTCGCAGCAGGCCTCGGCCGGCGTTGAGCAAGCGGGCGTCGTCGACGCGACGGACGCCGCGACGAAATCGGCGACGGAGGACGGGCCGGGGCTCCGGTCGGTGAAGGTCGTCACGGAGCCGCCGGGGGCGACCGTCTGGCTCTTCCCGATCGACGCCGCCGGCGCTCCGCAGTTGGCCCGCATGGTCGACTTCCCTGGAAAGTCGCCCTCAGTTCACCCGGAGGTCCCGCAGGGTTGGTGCCTGGTGGTCGCGGAGGCGTGGGTGCGGCCCGACGGCCGGCCGGACGCCCCCCCGGTCCGAAAGTGGGCCGAGGTGGAACGTTATATCTTCGAACCGGAGTACGAGGGGCGGGGGTTTACCGACTCCACGCGGACGACCCTCGAAGGCGAGACCTCCGTGCTGGCGCCGATCGTCCTGCACACAACCGACGAGTTGCCGTTGCCCGCGGGACGGTCGTTGACCGAGGTCCGGGACGGACTGGTCTTCGAGTCTCCCGTCGAGGAGCAAATCACCGCCCCGGACGGCAGCGTCGTGGCCGACCCGCGGCAGACGCCGACGTTCGTCCCCGCGTTCTACGTATCCCTCCAGGAACAGGATTCGTCCGAACCCGGGGGGCGTGGGGACGTCGCCGTTGCGGTGACGGACGAACGGATCACCTACGACCGGGCCGTAACGCGGCTGGAGGGGCAGGGCTTGCGGATGCCGTCTCTGACGGAGTGGGAACGGATCCGACAACACCCCGAGCTGATCCCCGAGGGCTCCTCGGAAGCGTTGTTCTGGACCGCGACCATGGTGCCGCTCCGGGACGGGCTGCGTCCGACCGACGTTCGCCCCCAGGGCTGGTTTTTCCGCCAGGTCTGGGCTGGCAGCGCCGGCGAGGGAACGCCGCCCCAAATCGTCCCGACCGGGGCGGCGTTGCCGGCGACGGCGATCGTGGGCGTCCGCAGTCGGGCGCCGCGCAGGACGCTGGATCAGTTCGCCCACCCGTTGGACGAGCGGCAGGTCCGCTAGGAGGGCGCCCCGCCGAACGTTTTCAGATCGACAGACGGCCCGCTCCAAGGGCGGGCCGCCGTCGCACCTTCGGGCCGAATGTCCGGGTCAGAGGGCGTCGCCGCCGGGGCGGGGGGTCACGCCGATCGGAAAGAGATCCTGGGTGGTCCGCAACGTGAGCGGCGGTTCGCCCGCCCCCGTCGACTCCACCCGGTAAACGTACCGACCGTCCGTCGTCTGCCCGTTGCCGAGCGGTTCCTCAACACGCGAGATGAGCACCTCGTCCCCGCTGACGATCGGCAGTGGTTCGCTCGGCACGTTCGTCGCCGGTTCGGCCTCAGCGCCGACCCGGACGACGAATTCGTCAGGAGAGTTCGGCCCGCCGACCGTCACGTTGAACTTCGTCCGCACGACGACGAAATAAATGGGTTCGAGCGCCTGGCCGTCCCTGTACCGGGTGATGGATTTAACCTCCCGGCGCTGGCTGTCAATCGACAGTCCGACGCCCGCCCTCGCGGGGATCGCAGTCCCGTATTGGACTTTCGCCCTCAGGGGGCCGAACGGCCGCGTCGTCGCCTCGGCCCCGTCCGCCTCGGCCGCGTTTCCGTCCTGCGGTTGCGGATCGAGGTTCCGAACCAACTTCGGAACTAAACGGCAGGCCTTGCAGGTCCCGGGATATTCGCCCGGAATCGGGAACGTCTCGAGAATCGGATCGACGCAGTGCCTGTCAGTTTGGTTCGCGTAGCGCCAGACGTGGGTATAGCAGTCGTCGGGAACGTCGGGGTACACGAAGCAATACGTGCTCATGCAGCATTCCTTGTACGTCAGGTCCGGCTCCGTCGTCGACAGCGCGACGGCTCGGACGGTCGGCGGCCGCAGCGCCGCGTCGGGGGCGTCGGGAAGAGCAGGCGGCGCCGTCAGAAGTGCGACCGCTGTCAGGCTGACGATCATGGGTGCCGATTCGCTGTGGAACGGGAATGAAGTTCGACGGGGTCCCGCCGGGGCGGAACCGCCCGGGATCCCCGTCGGGGGACGTTTACAATAGCGGATGTCGGCGGGATGGGGGGACAGGGCGAGGGACGCCGACGTCGCTGACCGCTGGCCGGCCGTTTCGTCAGGCCGACTGCCCCGCGGCCATGCAGGCGGCGACGATCTTGAGATCGTCGTAGCTCACGGCGCCGTCGAGGTGTTCGAAGGCCGGTTTGAGCCGGTGCAAGCCGCAGGCCTCGAAGGCCTCCCGGGCCTGTCTCGCCGCGGCGGGCTCGACCCAGGTGGTGGGGTCGTCGTGCTTCGTTTCGAGGATGTAGTCCCGCAGGTAACCGGCGGCGGTGCTCTCGGTGACGCGGAGTTCCCGGGCGGCGTCCGCCACGCCCAGGCCGTCGCGGAACAGGGGGAACGCGGCGGCGGCGTTGCGGCTGATCGACCGGCTCCCGCCGAACATGCTCCCCCCGGAGGCCCCGCCGCCGGACGCCCCGCCGCCCTCCACGTCCACCGTCAGGCCGTGTTCGGCGCAGTGGGCGCCGATCTCCTCCAGGAAGCGTTCGCCGAAGTCCTCCAGCTTTTTCGGCCCCACGCCCACGCAGTGGCTTAGGCCTTCCTCGGTGGTCGGGCGGCGGCGGGCCATGTCCTTCAGGCTGGCGTCGTTGAAGACGATATAGGCCGGCTTGCCGATCTCCCGGGCCACCTCCCCGCGGACGCCGCGGAGGTGTTCGAACAACTCCTCGTCCACGCCCTCCCAGTCGTCCGCGGCGCTGCTGGTCCGCTTCGGCCGTTCCGCGGCGACCTTCTTCGCCGGCGCGAGCAGCACCGGCTTCCGCTCTCCTTTTAATAACTGCTGACCGGCCTCGGTGATGCGGAGCGTGGCGTACTCGCCGACCTTCGCCAGAAAACCCTGCCCGACGAGCTGTTCGATCCAGTCCCGCACCGCCTTCTTCGGGTGATCGCTGAGCAGCCCGTAGGTGCTGAGGGAATCATGACCCTTGGACAGCACCGCTTCGCTTTTGGAGCCGGTCAGGACGTCGGCGGTGTGATTGCCGCCGAACCGCTGCTCCAAACGGTACACGCAACTGACGATCTTTTGCCCGAGGATCAATGGGTCGTCCACTGTCTCCACCTCGCCGAGGCAGATGTCGCAGGCGCCGCAGTCGTCGCTTTCTAAATCCTGGTCGAAGTAGCGGACGAGGGCTTTGTGACGGCAGAGCGCCCCCTGGGCGTAGTCGTAGAGAGCGTTTAAAGATTGCTCCGCGTTGGCCCGGGGTTCGGGGGGGAGTTCGCCGAGGGTGCTTTTCCAGAACCGATAATCCCCGCCGCTGTGCAGCAGGAGACATTCGCTGGCGAGGCCGTCGCGGCCGGCGCGGCCGGCTTCCTGCTGGTAGTGCTCGATCGACTTGGGCATGCCGGCGTGGACGACGAACCGCACGTCCGGTTTGTCGATGCCCATGCCGAAGGCGACCGTGGCCACGACCACGTCCTCCCGATCCGCCAGAAAGGCGTCCTGGGCGGCGGTGCGTTCCTCCTTGGACATCCCGGCGTGGTAGGCGATCGCCCGCACGCCCAGTCCCCGCAGGGCGTCGGCGGTCTCGTCCACCTTCTTGCGGGAGATGCAGTAGACGATGCCGCTCTCGCCGTCGTGCCGCTTGACCACCTCGCGGATCTGGCCCAGCGTGCCGGAGGCCGGGCGGGCGCGGAAGGTGAGGTTCGGCCGGTCGAAGCTGCCGACCAGCATCGCCGGGTCGTGCAGGTTCAGTTGGAAGGCGACGTCCTCCCGCACCTTCTGGCCGGCGGTGGCGGTGTAGCCGTGCATCGCCGCGTCGGGGAACCGCTCCCGCAACATGCCGAGTTGGCGGTACTCCGGACGGAAGTCGTGCCCCCACTGGCTGACGCAGTGGGCCTCGTCGATCGCCACGAAGCTGACGTCCAGCTCCGAGAGGAAGTCCAGCATCCGGTCGGTGACGAGGGTCTCCGGCGCCGCGTACAGGCAGGCGAGCTCCTTGTCGCGCAGCCGGCGGGAGACTGCAATCTTCTCCTCCGGCGGCAGGGTGCTGTTCACGAACGCCGCCGGCACGCCGATCGCCGTCAGGGCGTCCACCTGGTCCTTCATCAACGCGATCAGCGGGCTGACGACCACGGCGACGGCCCCGGTCCGCCGGTGCAGCACGGCGGCGGGGGCCTGATAGCAGAGGCTCTTCCCGCCGCCGGTCGGCAGCACGACGACGCTGTCCCGCCCGGCGAGGCCGCACTGCATCGCCTCTTTTTGCAGGGGGCGGAAGCTGTCGTAGCCCCAGAAGTCCCGCAGCACGGCCCGCAGTTCGGCCTCGTCGCCCTCGGCCCTTTCGGTATCGGACCTCCCAGTGTCGGCGGTGTCGGTGTCGGTGTCGGCCGTGTCGGTGTCCGCCTGTTCCGTGTTCATGGCGGGATTGTGGGGCGGCGGGGGCGAACGCTCAACCCGCGTTCCGGCCCGCGGGAGCGGACGGCGCCGGGGCCGGTCAGTCGGCGGGACGTTCGACGCCGGTGAGCAGGTCGTCCTCGTCGTCCGGGTTCGCCTTCGGCAGCACGCTGAATTTTCCCCCCGGCTCCAGCACCACCGCCCCGACCTCCGCCCAACTGCCAATCCCGGCGGAGCGCACCGCCCCGCGGACCTCGCCCTCGTTCACCCGCTGGCGTTTCATTTCCGCGGAGAGAAACGAGCCGTCGTGATAGAGCAGGATCGGGTGCGAGAAGATCGCCGATCGGAATCGCGTGTTGCGGGCCGCCAGCCAGTTCATTGCGTATTGCAGTCCCAGCAGCGTGACGACCGCGGCGGCCCCCTCGACCAGTGAGGTGTTCGCCCCCAGGGCCACGCTGCCGACGATCGCCCCCTGGGCGACGGTGACGATCCAGTCAAAGTTATTCATCTGCCCCGCCGCCCGCGTGCCGGCCAGGCGGAACAGCAGGGCGACGATCAGGAACGCCAGGGCGGAGAGCGCCACGACCTTCAGCACGTCCCCCGGCGGGGCCCACAGCCAGTCGCCGCTGGCGGCGGAGCCGGGGTCCTGCGGGGTGACGGAAGCGGCGTCGGGCATGGCGGGAGGACCTCAAACGAAGGCGCGAAGCGGCGGTCGGGTCACGCCGGGTTGCCGCCTTCCGGGGCGGGGGAGACGTATTTGACGGGCCGCATCAGTTCCGGGCTGTCGACGCCGCGGCCGGAGAGGACAGTGAGGGTCCCGTCCGCCTCCAGCACCACCGCGGAAACTCCCTCCAGGTTCGTGACCCCGGCGCTGCGGACGGCGGCGAGGATCTCGTCCTTGGTGACCCGCTCCGAGACGAGCTTATCGTCGAGGAACCGGCCGTTCCGGAACAGCAGCGCCGGGGAGGCCGCCACCAAGTCGTAAAAGGCCGGAAAAATCGCCGAGAGCTTCGTGACGATCCACTGGCAGAGCATCAACACGGCGAACGCCACGAGGGCCTGGGTGACGGTGACGGTGTCCGAAACCACCGCCGAGCCGAAGATGCTCCCGCTGGCGATCGTCACGATCCAGTCGAAATTATTCATCTTCGAGGTCGTCCGCGTGCCCTGCAGGCGGAACATGATCAGCACCGCGACGTACAGCGCGACTCCGCTGACGGCCACGCGGAACAGCGTCGGCCAGCCCTTGAACAGGGCTTTGGGCACGAAGTCGTGCAGGAGTTCGTCCATGGTCGGGGCTCCGGGAGAGGTCGGGAGGGAAAGGCGAACGGTTCTCCCCGGTCTAGTCCTCCTCGGCGGTCGTCGCCACGGGGCCGTCCCGGTGCCCGGCGTCGTAACGCCGGGTGAGCGGCGCCGCGGTCGCCCCGTGCGCCAGCACGCTGCCGGTCACCGCCAGCGTGACCGCCGGCCACAGGGCGGGCAGATCGGCGTGATACTCCGCCGCGTAATACAGCGCCGCCACGCCGATCGGCCCGAACCAGCCGGCGAACAGCCGGTCGCGGTTCTCCCGCAGATCCGGCAGGGCGGCGGGAACGAACCGCCCCAGCAGCCAGACCCACGGCGGGCGGCGGACCAGCAGCAGCGCCGCGGCGAACGCCGGCCCCCGCCAGCCGAACGCCGCCCAATCGCCCCACGGCAGCGCGGCGCCCAGCAGTCCAAACACCGGCAGCAGGAAGAACTGATTGACGGCGTCCTGAATCTCGCCCTCCTCCCGGCGGTCGTCGTTTCTCTCCTGCCAAGCCAGCGTCAGCCCGGCGAAAAACACGGCCAACGGCCCGCTGACCCCCAGCAGCCCCGCCGCCCCCAGCACGGCCAAGGTGAGGGCCAGGGCGAAGGCCAGCAGGCCGGTCTCGTCGGTGTCGTGCGACCGTTCGGACCACCTCAGCAGCGCCGCCGCCGCCCCGCCGCACGCCGCCCCGACCAGCGCCGCCCCGACCGCCTCCCGAAGGACCGCTTCAACGAACCAGTCGCCCCACCCGGCCCAGTTCACTTCAGAACCTGCCGCGAGCGATCCGGCCAGCCCCGCGGCGGCGAGGGCGACCAGCGGGACGGCGAGGCCGTCGTTCGCCCCGCTCTCGGCGCTGATCGCGTGCCGCAGCCGCCCCGGCAGATGTTTGCGGGCGAAGTCGCCGGACACCACCGCCGAGGCCAGCACCGGGTCGGTCGGCACCACCGCGGCGCCCACCAGCGCCGCCGCCCAGCCGTCCAGCCCCAGCACGGCCCAGGCGCAGAACGCCGACGCGCCCCACATCGCCAGCATCACCGGCCCCAGCAGCGTGCCGAGCGTCCTCAGGTGCGGCCCCGACAGCACGCACCGCCGCGGCAACCGCAGGGCCACGCCCGTCAGCCCGATCGCCAGCGTCAGCAGGGCCGCCGGCCGCATCCCCTCGGCCGGCTCGCCCCAGTCGGCCGGGTCGAACCACCCCAGCCCGATCGGCCCCACGGCGACGCCCGCCAGCAGGGCCAACAGCGGCCCGCTGGTCCCTGGCGTCCGCGTGATGCGGCCGTGAAAGGCCGCGATCGCCATCACCACCGCCCCGCCCAGCAACAGGGGGAGGTCCAGATCGAACGGCGCGAGGGAATCCGGGGCGGGCAGTTCCGGCGGCGTCGGGGCGGGGGCGAACACCCCCGCATCTCACGCCCGGCTCCCCGGCGCCGCAACCGGGCCTTCCCGGCAAGGACGAACCGAGCGTCCCGGACGCTGGAAGCGTCCGGGACGCGGCGCCCTCTCGTCCCGTCTCGGGCTGCCTCCGAAACCTCGGTCGCTATCATCCAGCGTTCGCCCCTCCACCTCGCATTTGTTCTCCGTCATGGCCGACCGCGTCCTCATCTTCGCCGGACCCGATTACGAAGACCTCGAACTCTGGTATCCCAAACTGCGGCTGGAAGAAGCCGGGTATAAGGTGACGCTCGCGGGCGACGAGGCCGGCAAGAGCTACCAGGGCAAGCACGGCTATCCCTGCACGAACGACGCCGCGGTGGCGGACGTGCGGAGCGAGGACTTCGTCGCCGTCGTCTGCCCCGGCGGTTGGATGCCGGACAAGCTGCGGCGGGACCCCGCCGTGCTGCGATTGCTGAAGGAGTTCGACGCCGCCAAGAAGCCGATCGCCGCGATCTGCCACGGCGGCTGGCTGTGCTGCTCCGCAGACGTTTACCGCGGCGTGACCGTGACCGGTTCGCCGGGCATTAAGGACGACTGCGTGAACGCCGGGGCCGAGTGGGTGGACGAGCCGGTGCACGTCGACGGCCACCACGTCACCAGCCGCCGCCCGGGCGACCTGCCGGACTTCATGCACGGGTTGCTCGGGCTGCTGCGCGGTGAATGATGGGGCGGAGGAAGGACCCCCGTTCCCTGAATCGAGTTCTTCGATGCACCGTCCCCCCGTGCTGACGCCCGCCCTCGCCGCGGCCCTGCTGGCCGGCGCCCTCGCGGCGCCGACGGGCTTCGCACAGGAGGCGGACGGTGACGAAGCGCTCGCCCCGCTGATCGCCCCGCGACCGGCCCGGCAGGTGATCAGCGAAGAACGCATTGCCGCGGCGATCGAGGAGTTAGCTGCGGACGACTGGGCGACCCGCGAAGCCGCCAGCCGGCTGCTGGAGAGCGCCCCCGCCGCGACGGACGCCCTCAGAAAGGCGGCGACCGACGCCGACCCGGAACGCCGGGCCCGGTCGCTCGCGGTGCTGTCGGAGGGCGTCTGGCAGTCGGCCCAGCGCGGCGACGTGCAGGCCACCGCGGCCTTCGTCGACGCCCTCGCCAAGCTCATCGCCGCGGCCGACGCCGCCGACGTCGAGGCGCCGAATCCCGAGCCGAACCCGGAGCAGGCCCCCGCCCAGTTGGCCGCCCCCGAGCCGCTCCCCGCCGATTTGGCCCGCGTCGCGGAGGCCGCGGGGGCGGCGAAGTCGGCGTTGGGGCTCTTTCCCACCTCCGTGACTCCCCTCGCCATCGCCGAGGTCCGTCGGAACGGCGCCGCGGTGATGCGAACCGATCAGTTCAACCGTGGTTTCGGCCCGGCGTTCGGCGGGGGGAACACGGCCACCTGGTCGATCACGCTCGACGACCGCTGGACCGGCGGGGAGGAGGGCCTGCAACACCTGCGGTCGATCGCCGGCCTCAACCAGGTGCACCTCACCGACGACTGCCCCATCCCCGAGGCGGCCCGGGCCGGGATGGTCGCCGGGAAGTACGGCGACTTCGCCGTGGAGCGCCGCGGCAAGGCCTTCCTGGGCGTCTCGTTCCCCCCCAACGGCTCCGGCGGGTGCCAGGTCGACCGCGTGACCGCCGGCGGCCCCGCCTCACGGGCCGGACTGCGGCCGGGCGACCTGATCGTGCAGTTCGGCGACACCCCCATCAACACCCCCGCCGCCCTGCTGGACGCCATCCGCGAGGAGGGCGAGGTGGGAGAGGCGACGCCCGTCACCGTGCTCCGCGCCGGCCAGAAGACGGTGATCCCCGTCACCCTCGACCGCTGGCCGGACCGCCCGCTGACCGACCCCGACGAAGGCGGCTTCGGCCGGCGTCCCCAGCCGCTGCCCCAGCTCGTGCCACCGGCGGACCCGTTCGACATCCCCGCCGACGAGGCCGAAGGGAGCCCGGACGACGCGCCGCTGCCGCCGTTCAGTCCCGACCGGCCCGCCGAACGCGTCCCCGGCGACGGCGCCCCGGCGGACCTGGGCGACACCGAGGACTGATCGCGCCGATGGCAAACCCGCCCGCCGACGCCCCCGGTCCGCCGCTGGCCCCCGGTCCGCCGTTGGTCGGGGGGCCGATCGTGCTCGCCAGCCGCTCCCCGCGGCGGCGGGCGCTGCTGGAGATGATCGTGCCGCCGCAGCGCCTGCGGACCCTCGCCCCGCTCGACCCGGCGGAGGAATCGCTGGAGGGCCTGACGACGTGGCGGGAGATCGAAGCCGGTTTGCTCCGCATCGCCGACGCCAAACGGGATGCCGTGCTGACCCGCATCGCCGCCGGTGACTCGGCTGAGGAGGCGCCGGAAGAGGAGTTGGCCGGCCGGTGGAGCGCCGTGATCGCCGCGGACACCACGGTGATCGCCGGGCCGGCGGGCGGGGAGCTGCGGGACGGGGAGTTGACGACGCTCGGCCAGCCGCCGGCGGACGACTGGGAGGAGACGGTGCGCCGCTGGTTCCGCCGGCACTACATCGGCCGCACCCACGTGACCGCGACCGCGGTCAGCGCCGCCGTGCACGCCCCGGCCGGCCCGCCGTCGCCGCGGAACTCTCCGGGGCGGGGCTGCGGTCCGGTGCGCACCGCCCACATGGTGATTCGCACCCGGGTGACGGTGCGGGCCGACGCGGAGCGGCACCTCGACCGCCTGTTCGCCGCCGCCGAACCGCCCGGCCGGGCCGGGGGGCTGGCGATCGGCGGGCTGTTCGGGGCGCTGCTGGTCGAGCGGGTGGACGGCAGCCTCTCGAACGTCTCCGGCCTGCCGCTGCGGGAAGCGCTCGAACTCCTGGCCGGGCTGGGTGTGGACCTGTGAGCGAACTGTCCCCCTCCTCCCCGGGCCGCCCCCGGGCGACCCATGACGGCGGCGCATCCTCGGTCCCCCCTCTCCCTCCGGGGAGAGGGGCCGGGGGTGAGGGTGCGGCGCAAGCCGGGTCGTTCGGGACTTCGGCTGACACTGAACCGGGCGCCGCACGTCGTTCGGCCGCTGCGCGGACCCCCTCACCCCCGACCCCTCTCCCCCAGGGGGGAGAGGGGAGCCCCCCGGAGACCGGCTTCACGGTCGGCAACCGCCGGTTCGCCTCCCGGTACGTACTGGCCCCGCTGGCCGGGTACACGCACCTCGCCTTTCGCACCGCCATTCGAGAACTGGGCGGGCTGGGGCTGGCGACGACGGACCTCGTGCTCGCTTCGCACCTGCTTGAACAGAGCAAGAAGAGCCGGGACCTGCTGAAGACCTCGCCGGCCGACCGCCCCTTGAGCGTGCAGATCTTCGGCTCCTCCGCCGCCCAGATGGCCGACGCCGCCCGCTGGCTGGAGGACCACGGCCGCGAAGGGGTGGATCTCAACATGGGCTGCCCAATGGCGAAGCTGACCGGCTCCGGCGGCGGCGCCCGCCTGATGTGCGACGCCGGCGGGGCGGTGGCCCTGGTGAAAGAAGTGGTGGACGCCGTCTCGATCCCGGTGACGGTCAAACTGCGGCTCGGCTGGGACCGGGAGAACCTGAGCGCCCCGGCCCTCAGCCGGGCGTTTGTCGATGAGGGCGCCGCGGGCATCACGGTGCACGGGCGGACCCGCAGCCAGGGGTTCCGCGGGACGGTGGACCTCGGCGGGGTCGCGGCGGTCGTGGAGGCGGTGGACGGGTTGGCGCCGGTCGTCGGCAACGGCGACGTGCGGACCCCCGCCGACGCCGAACGCATGCGGGTCGAAACCGGCTGCGACGCCGTCGCCATCGGCCGCGGGGCGTTGGCGGACCCGTGGATTTTTCGAAGGCTCGCCGACCGCACCGCCGGCCGCCCGGAGCGGCTCCCCACGAACGCGGAGAAGCTCGCCTTCCTCCGCCGTCACTTCGGGCTGATGCAGGAGGACCGCGGCGAGTACGCCTGCGTGCTGTTCCGCAAGTTCGCCGCCTGGTACGGAGCGGTCCTCGGCGTGCCGGAGGACCTGGAGGACCAACTCCGCCGGTTCGAGACCCCCGCGGAGTTCGACGCGATCTGCGAGACGCTGGAAGACCGTATCGGCGAACGGGACAGCGACGTGCCGACGGCCTTTGTCAAAGTGCCCAACGGCCCCGTCGAACGCTGGTGAGCCGGCCAAACGCTGGTCGATGACGGTTCGGTGAGATCTCCCGGTCCTGCCGCCGTGCTCCTCTCCGTCACGCTGGCGACGGTCGCCGTGCTGACGACCGGCTGCACGCATCGCCAATTAGAGCAGACCGCGATCAGGCGTAGCGTGTATAGCCGCAGTGGCGGAGATAGTTCCGGCACTCGGACGGCGGGAAGCGGTCGAGCAGTTCGCCGATGCGGCGCCACAGCCCCTCGACCGTCCGCTCGCCCGCGGCCCGGATCAGACGCTTGAGCTTGCTGAACAGCAGTTCGATCGGGTTCAGGTCGGGGCTGTACGGCGGCAGGTACCGCGCCTTCGCACCGACGGCCCGGATCGCCTCCGCCACGCCCGCCACCTTGTGGGCGGCGAGGTTGTCCATCACCACCACGTCGCCGCGGCGCAGAATCGGCGCCAGATGTTGCCGGACCCACGCCAGAAACAGCGGCCCGTCGATCGCCCCGTCGACGACCAACGGGGCGACCGGGCCGTCGGCCCGCAACCCGCATAAAAACGTCGTGGTGCGCCAGTGGCCGTGCGGCACGGACGCCAGCAGCCGGCGTCCCCGCGGCGCCCACCCCCGGGTCGGGGTCATGTTCGTCTTGGCCCACGTCTCGTCCAGAAAGACCAGCCGCCCGGCCCGGAAGCCGCCGCGGGCCCGCCGCCAACGCCTCCGGGCGTCGGCGACGTCGGGGCGGGTTTGCTCGCAGGCGATCAGCGTCTTTTTTTATAGCGGAAACCGAGCCGGCGGAGTTCTCGTCGCAGCGTCTCCGCCGAGCAATTCAGCTTCAGATCGGCCTTCAGCTGCCGCACGGTGCGATCGGTCTCGGCGTTCATCGCGGCGACGATCTCCGCCTCCCGGCCCGCCAGCGCCCGCGTCCGTCCCGGCGCGGTCCGGGCGGCGGGGACCTCGTCCGTGCCGCTCTCCCGCCGCCGCTGGACCAGCCGCCGCACCCAGGCGGGACTGACGGCGAAACGGTCGGCCACGACCCTCGTCGGCTCGCCGGCGTCGCGGGCGGTCAGCACGCGTTCTCTCAGATCCTCCGAATACGCACGCACCGACTCGACTCCGTGAGCGGGATGGACGCCGGCATTTTGCCGTCGCCCCATCCGCTACGCCACACCTGGGTTTGCTCTAGCCCGCAGCACGGCGCTGACGGCCGGCACGGTGGTCGATATTCAGTACGAAACCGTGCTGAACAACCTCGCTCGGATGCACCGCAACCCCTGCGATCTGCCCAGCCACATCGACCTGGCGGACGGCGTGGTGCAGATCTCCGACGAAGCCAGCTTCGGCCGGGCGGGCGGATTCGAGGCGTTGCCGGTCGACGGCGGGTTCGGGATCAGCCAGTTCGGTCCCGCGGCCGGTCGGCAGGTCTCGGAGCAGTGGGGCGCCGACGCCACCACCGACCCGCAGCGGCTGGTCGATCTCCAGGACCTCTACCGGGCCGCGATGGGCCTGGCGCCGCTGCCCCCGCCTACCGCGATCGCCCTGCTGCGGAAGGAGGACGAACGCAGCGGCCGCAATGTGGACGCCACCCCGATGAGGGGGACCGAAACGGACGCCCTCGCCGCCCCCTCCGAGGGCGACGACGACGGCTCGTCGGAGGGATCAGGCAGCTCTTCCTCAAGCGGCTCCTCCTCCGGGCCGCGGAGGGTGCCGATCGAGGTGTTGCTCTCGGACGTGCCCCCGCCGGGCTGGTACGGGGTGGGTTCCAAAAAGGACGTGCCGGAGTGCGCCTGCCATGTCGGCTGCTGCGGGGGCACCTACGTCTGGGTGACGCCCGACGGCCTGCCGAGCCTCAGCCGCTTCACCGTGACCGTGCTGGCCGTGGTGAAGTTCAAACCCGGCCCGAGCGGCGGCGGCAGCGGGTTGGTGGTGACGCCGTAGCGGCGTTCAGGGGGCCGATTGGGGGCTCTACTCCCCCGCGATCACGCCTTCCTCCGGGCTGCTGGCGGTGGCGTAGAGCTTCTTGGGAATGCGGCCCGCTTTGAACGCCAACCGGCCGGCGGCGCAGGCGTGCCGCATGGCGTGGGCCATGCTCAGCGGGTCGCGGGCCCCGGCGATGCCGGTGTTCAGCAGCACGCCGTCGCAGCCCAGTTCCATCGCGACGGCCACGTCGCTGGCGGTGCCGACGCCGGCGTCGCAGATCACCGGGTAGTCCGGGTCGTTCTCCTTCAGGTACTCCAGGCAGATGCGGAGGTTGTTCGGGTTGAGAATCCCCTGACCGCTGCCGATGGGCGAGCCGGCCGGCATCACGCTGGTCGCCCCGGCCTCCTTGAGCCGCTTCGCCGTGACCGGGTCGTCGGTCGTGTAGCAGAGGACCTTGAAGCCGTCCGCGACGAGCTGCTCCGTCGCCTCGAGCGTGCCCAACGGGTCCGGCAGGAGGGTCTTCTTGTCGGCGAGGACCTCGATCTTCACCCACTCCGCCCCTGGGTTGTCGAGGCCGTCCAAAATCTCCCGCCCCAGCCGGGCGACGCGGACGGCGTCCTCGGCGGTGAAGCAGCCGGCGGTGTTGGGCAGGATCGTGTACCGCGACAGATCGAGGTAATCGAGGAGGCTCTTGCCGGCGCTGTCGATCAGCCGTTCGCGGCGGACGGCGACGGTGACGACCTCCGCCCCGCTGGCGTCCAGGCAGGCGGCCATCTGCTCCGGCGTGGCGTACTTGCCGGTGCCGACGATCAGCCGGCCGGACAGCGTGTGCGAACCGAGTTGCAGGGGATCGGGGGCGGCGCTCATCCGCGGATCATAAGAAATGGAACCGCGACCGTCAGGGAGCCGGCTCCCTGACGGTCGCGGTTCCAGGAAGTCCGCTCGCCGCGACCTAGCCGCCGCCGACCAGCGTGACGATCTCGATGCGGTCGCCGCTTTGCAGCGGCGTCTCCGCGTGTTGGCGGCGGGGGACGAGTTCGCGGTTGCGCTCCACGGCGCTGCCGCGGGTCGGCACGCCGAGTTCCTCCAGCAACCCGGCCACGGTCAGGCCGGCGGGGAACTCGCGGGGCTCGCCGTTGACGGTCAGGGAGAGGCCGGCGGTGGTCGGGGCGGGCGGGGTCATACGTCCTTCCCCGCGGGTTGGCGGGTGAGGCCGGGGGCGGCTTTCACCGGCGACCGGCCGTTCGGCGGGCCGGGCCGGTGCGGGGCGGGGGGCGGCTTGGGGGCGGGGGCGTCCGGGGCGGCTTCGTCCTCCTCCCGGGCGACGGCTTCGACGATGCGTTCGGCGAGTTCGTCCATCCGCATCACCAGCGATTCCACCCGGCCGGAGAGGTAGAAGTAGAGCGTGAGCGCGGGGATGGCGACCGTCAGCCCCAACGCCGTCGTCAGCAGGGCGGTGACGATGCCGGCGGCCAGTTGGTCAGCGTCGCCCATCGCCCCCTCGCCGCCGGCGATCTTGGCGAAGGCCAGGATCATGCCGATCACCGTGCCCAGCAGCCCCATCAGCGGGCTGACCGTGGCGACGGCGTTCAGCACCCGCAGATGCTTGCGGAGGTGCGAGACCTGCCGGGCCCCGCCGTCGATCACCGCCTGTTCGACCTCCATCGCCGGCCGGCCGCTCTTCTTCACGGCGTGCCGGAACACCTCCGCGACAGGGCTGCCGTTCTCTTCGCAGATCTCCCGGGCCTCCTCCGGGGAGATCCGACCGGATTCGACGAGGTTCAGGAAGCGGCTGACGAACTCCTTGGGAATCACCCGGCCCGGCCGCAGCACGACCAGTCGTTCGACGCCGAACCACAGCGCGATCAGGCTGGCGACAAGGAACGGCGCTGCGATCACCAGCAGGTCGCCGAGCGTCAGCCCCATCAACCACGGCTCCCCGCCGAACAGGCCCCCGCCGGGCGCCGCAGGGGCCTCCGCGGCCGCCGGACCGGGGGCCGGCCCCGCCTCCTGGGCGAACAGCGCCGGTCCCGGCGAGAGCAGGGCGGGCGCCAGCGCGAGGCCGCAGGCGATCAGCAGTCGAGCGGCCAACGGCACGGGCGGGCGGGAGATCGGGAGACGAACGGACGGGGACGGGACAGGCCGGGGAATCATGCGGCCCGGGTCAGTCGGCCTTGAGGGCGGCGAGCTTCTCGGCGGCGGCTTTGGCCTCCGGGGTGTCGGGGAAGTCGGCGAGGACTTCCTCGTAGGACTTGCGGGCCAGTTCCCGGTCGCCCAACTGCTCGTCCATCTCCCCGGTCTTCAGGCCGGCCAACGCCTTGACCGCGTCGGTGGAGCCGTTCAAGTTCAGGTTGAGATAGACGTCCCGGGCCTTGCTCAGCAGAGCCTTTTTGGCGGCTTCCTCCGAGGCGGAGGGGAGGCGGAGCAGGGCGAGGTCCGCCAGCAGGAACTGGGCGCGATCCCACGCCGCGGTGCCGTTGGCGAGCGGGTCGTTCACCACGGAGGCGGCGAGCTCTTCGGCCCGGTCGAAGTCCGGCGGGGCCTGCTGCTTGAAGCGACGGGCGTGAATCTCCCGCGCCTCGAACAGATCCGGCGGAGCCGGCCGCCAGGCTTCGAGTTCCTCCACCAGCCGGTCCACCTGCTCGTAGTCTTTGGCGAAGAACGCCTCGTTCGCCCCGAGAATCCACGGCCGGGAGGCCCAGTCCGGCCGGTCGGCGGCCTGTTCCGGCACGTTTAGCGAGACCAGCGCGGCCCGGGCGTCGGCGAGGTCGTCGCGGGCGGCGGCCCGCAGGTCGGCGGCTTCGTCCGGCTTTTCCACGGCCAGTCGCACGCGGGCCTCGGCGGCCAGCAGACGGGCGATCGCGGCGGCCCGGGTGTCGGGGAACCGCTCCGCCAGCGGGCCGGCGGCGGCGACCACCGCGGCGGGATCGCCCGCCGCCGACAGCGCCGTCAGGTAGGGTTCGACGGCGCCCTCGGCGGTCTTGTCGTCGGTCGTGATGGGTTCGTCGTTCGCCGGGCTCAGCAGGCGGGCCAACCGGCGGACGGCGTCCGCCGGGCGGGGCGGGCTGGCCAGCAGGTCGCTCTCGGCGAGGATCAGCAGGGCCTTGTCCGCCTCCGCGTGGTCCGGGGCCTGTTCGACCAGCGTGGCGTAGACGGCGTCGGCGTCGGCGTAGCGCTCGGCGGCGTACAGCGTCGTGCCCCACTCCCACAGCAGCGGGCCGGTGCGGGAGTTGGGGAACTTCTCGTACAGCTCCGCGTAGGCCTCGCCGGCGTCCTCGGCCCGGTCCGGCTGGCTGCGGAGGAAGCGGGCCCGCTCCAGCCCGGCGATCCAGGCGTCCTGAAGCGGCCCGGCGCTCTCCGCCCCGGCGGGGGCCGGCTGGGCGGGGGCGAGCTGCTTCCAGGCCGTCCGCAGGGCGGTCTCGGCGGCGTCGCGGTCGTCGGTCCGGGCCAACGAGACGCCCAGTTGCGTCAGGGCCTCGTCGAATCCCTCGGTCTGCGGCAGGTTCTCCACGACGGTGCGGTAGGCGTCCGCGGCCTCGGCAAACCGATCGCGGTGGTAGTTCGACCAGCCCAGCAAATTGAGCGCGTCCGCCCGCAGCTCGGGGTCCGTTGCATTGGCATCCGCGGCGATCGGCGCGACGAGGTCGGCGGCGGTCGTGGCCAACGCGGTCCGCTTGTCCGACCGGTTCTCCGCGTCGGCGGGCAGCGCTTCCAGTTCGGCGATCGCCCGGTCGGCCAGCCGCACGGCCAGCCGGTCCGTCCGCGGCGAGCGGCCGGCGGCCCGTGCGGCCTCGTAAGCGGCGAGGGCGGCGTCGAAGTCCCCCGCCTCCGCGGCGGCGTCCGCCATCGCCGCCCGCACGTCGGCGGCCCGCGGATCGTTCGGGAACAGATCGAGGAACCGCTCGCCGGCCTCCGCAGCGGTCTCCAGTTCTCCGGCGGCCCGGGCGGCGGCGGCGGCCAGGGCCAGCGCGTCCCGTAGGGCGGCGTCGTCCTCCCCGGGCTTCAGGCTGTCCGCGACCGACAGGAACCCCTTGATCGCGTCGGCCAACTCACCCCGCGCCCGCAGCGATTCGGCCCGCCGCAACGCGGAGTCCCGCCGCACGCTCGCCGGGGCGGTCTGGTCGGCGGCGAGGGCGGCGTAGCGGGCTTCGATCGCCCGACGCTCCGGGGCGTCGTCGGCGGTTTTGAGGTCGGCCTCGTCGAGACGGGTCAGCAGGAACGCCACCCGCGGCTCGTCCGCCGCGGCGGGGTTCAGTTTGAGCGCGTCGGCGACGAGCTGGCGAGCGGGGGCCGGGTCGCCGTCGCGGAGGGCGGCGGTCGCCTGCGCGATCAGCAGGCGGGCCGACTCTCCGGCGGCGGCCTCGGCGAGGGGCGACTGCGGGTCGGCCGCCCGCACCTGTTCGAACTTCGCCAGCGCCGCGGCGCGATCCTCGGCCTTCGGCGAGTCGGCCAGCAGGATGCCCCAGCGGTACAGCACGTCCGGGACCCAACGGCCCTCCGGGGCGAGCGAGCGGGCGATCTGGTAGTCGGCGGCGGCGGCCTCCCGGTCGCCGGCCCGCTCCGCGGCCCGGCCGGCCCACAGACGGGCCAGTTGGGCCTGCTCCGGGGCGGCGAGGTCGGCGGCGGCCCGCAGATCGACGGCGGCGGCCTCGTCCTCGTTCAGTCGGTACAGGGCGAAGCCGCGGTTGATGCGGCCGTCCGTCAGCAGGCCGCGGGTCGGCTCGCGGTCGATTAGTTCGCCGAACGTGTCGGCGGCTTCGCGGTACTGGCCGCGGCGGTAGTCCAGCAGGCCGAGATCGCGGAGGGCCTCGTCCGCCTCCGGCCGCTGCCCGGCGGCGGCGCGACGCAACTCGGCGGCGGCGGCGTCCGCGTTCCCCTGCTCGGCGAGGATATTGCCGAGCGCCCGGCGGGCGTCGGTCAGGGTGGCGGGGTTGGCGTCCGCGTCGTTCGCCGTCGCGTTGAGGTATTGCCGCACCGCCCGCTCGGCGGCCGGCAGATCGCCGGCGGCCTGTCGGGCCTTGCCCAGCGGGAGCAGGGCGGCGTCGGCGAGCGGGTCCGCGGGGTAGTCGGCCCGCAGTTTCTCCAGTGCTTTGACGGCGGCGGCGGGGTCGTTCAGGGCGGTTTCCGCCAGCCCGATCCGCAGCAGGGCGCTGGGGGCGTAGTCCTGATCGCCGGGGGCGTCGTCGGGCCGGGTCAGGGCGGCCCGCAGGGCGTCGCGGGCGGCGGCCATCTCGCCGTCTTCATACAGACTGAAGCCGCGGAAGAGGGCGGCCCGCTTGGCGAACTCGTGGTCCGCGTGCTCGGCGAGGAAGTCCGCGAACTTGCGAGCGGCGTCCGCGTACCGCTCCTTCTGATACAGCCCGGCGGCGAAGCGGAAGTCCTCCGCCGGCGGGCCGGCGAACGCCGGCGACGCGACCGGGCCCAGGGCCAACGAGCCCGCGAGCAGCCCCGCGGCGACGACGCGGAGGACGGCGGGACGGACGGGCGGACCGGGCAAAGCGAAACCGTCGCGGCGGGGCGGGGGATGGATCGAATCGACCCGGCGGCGGCGGCCCCCGGGCGGCGGCGGGGCATCGTACGACCCCCGCGCCTCGCCCGACAAGACGCCGCACGCCCCCCGCCGCGATCTCCCCCCGCCGCGTCCCCCGGCGGCGGCGCAGCTTCACACGGCCCGGACGGCTTTGGACGACTTGGCAGCCCGAGGCGCGAGCCGAGGCGTGTGAGTCCGGCAACCTCACGCAGCCTCGGCTCGCGCCTCGGGCTGCCAAGCTCCTTGCCCCAAACGAAAAGCACGCCCGCCGGGAGGGCCCGGCGGGCGTGCGAGCGGTCGGCGGCGGGGGCTCGCCGACGGCTCCGTACAGATTGTCGACTCGGTGTTGTCCCTCGACTCAGGACGGTTCGTCGACTCAGTACTGCTTGTCCGGGTTGCCGCACTGAATCAGGTGGTCCTTGTCGATGTAGACCACTTCCTGCGACTCGTCCACATGTTCGAAGGGGATCGGCCACATGCTGCGGATCGTCTTCTCGTAGTAGACGGTGCACTTGTAGTGGCACTTGTGCAGCCGGGCCGGGCCGAGCAGCGGGTAGAACTTGCAGTCATCCAGGTCGTCGACGATCGGTTCGACGATCATGCGGACGTTGTTGTGGAAGGTTTCGGCGAGGAAGGGCACGCCGCCCTCGACTTCGTCCGGCATGGCCCGCACGACCTCGTCCGGGCTCGGCGGGTCCAGGCAGAAGATCGGGGCGAACTCGCCCTCGACGGCCGGCAGCACGGTGACGCGGCCGTAGCGTTCCTCTTCCCAGTAGGTGTCTTCGATCTGGTCGGAGACGAATGCGGTGACGGGGATCAGCGGCGTCGTCTGCCAGAAACCCGCCCCGGTGAAGGCGACGTCGACGAAGCCGGTGAACAGCCTGAAGCCGCCCGGAGGGGCGAAGCAGCCGGGAAGCACGCACAGCAGGGCGAGCGGGATCAGCGCGGCGGCCCGGCGACCGGGCGTGGAGGTGGTCCGGGGCATCGGGGTCCTCGGGGGATAGGGCCGGGTGAAGGGCCGGTGTTGGAAACCGGCCGGGTGCCGGGACGTGAACCGGCCAGGCGCCGGGACGTGTCGTTGGTAGACGTGTCGTTGGTATCGGCGCCCCGACTCGCCCGGCTTGGGGCGAATATGCCGGGAAAGGCCGGGTGTGACGGCAAACCGGTTCGCGCCCGCAGGGGCTTTTCGAGGCGAAAGGCGAAAGGGGGGCGTCAGGAGGCAGGAGAAGGTCGAGCGGGCGGCGCCGTGCCGCCGGGGCGAATCTCGGCCCGGTCCAACGAAAACGGGCGGCGGCCCCGGAGGAGCCGCCGCCCGCTTGTCTCTGCCTGACTCCTCACGCCGTACGCCTTTCCCCTCGGGAACGGCTCACCAGTTCTCGGGGTTCATGAACCACCACCAACGGTCGGTCCGGTCGTGGAAGTCCAGGTACCACTGGCCGTCGTCCCATTCCAGTTCCACCTCACGCCAGCCCAGCGGGACCTGCGGGTAGGGGTAGAACGGGCCGATGTACGGCCAGGCGCTGGCGGAGTAGTCCTTGGGGTAGGTCACGCCCGCGTAGTTCGGGTGCTGGGCGTAGGTCGGCCAGGCGTAGTCCGGCAGGGCGGCCTGGTTGTAGACGGCGCCCGGGCCCATCGCCGGCGGACCGGCGGGGTTGGCGCCCGGGGGGCAGCCCGGACCGCCGGGGGCCATCATCTGGGACGAGGCCGGCTGAATCCCGTTGGGGTAGGCGCCCGGGGGGATCTGGCCCTGCATCATCGCCCGCTGCTGCATCATCGCCCGACGATAGGCGATCTCCTCGCGGCTGGGCGGTCCGGCCGGTCCGGCCGGGGCGGAGGCGGTGCGAACCGCGGCGGCGGGTTCGCCCACCGTCAGCCGGTTCGCCACGTTCCCGACGCCCGGCACATTGCGGGCGGCGGCGACGGCGGCGGCGATCTGCCCGCTGTCGGCGACCTGGCCGTCCAGCGTGCAGGTCCCGTCCTTGAAGCGGATCTCCATGTCGTACCCGGCCAGACCGGCCTGCTGCACGGCGATGGCGATCTGCTGGGCGACGGCCTGGTTGGACACCGGGGCGGCGTCGGTCGTCGCGCCGACCGGGGTGACCCGGGCGTCCTGAATCACCGGCTGGATCGCCGGCGACGGGGAGGACACCCGCATCGCGTTTTCGACGCTGGTGACGCCCGGGATGACGGAGGCGGCCTCGCTGGCCAACTGCTTCATCGCGGCGGTCTCGACCGTGCCGGTCAGGCGGCAGGCGCCTTCCCGCACGACGATCTCCACGCCGCTGCCCCGCAGCCCGCTGCCCCGGAGGGCCTGCGCGACGGCGTCGGCGGTCTGCTGGTTGGCGTCGGCGGCCGCGGCGCTCTGGGCGGCCGGATCGGCCGGGCCGTCGGCGAAGGCGGGGGCGGCACAGGGGGCCGCCGCGGCGATCCCGAGGGCGGCGACCCATTTCATGTAGGTTTCGGCGGCCTTCCGGCCGGCCTTGCGGTGCGTCCGCATCGTGACGGGGCTCCTAGTGAGGACCGCTCGGGGTCGGCGTGAGGACCGGGGGCGAGCGGGCGGTTCCGAAATGACTGGTCCGAAGTGGGAAAGTCCGCGGCGTGACCCGCCCCACGGTCGATGGACCCGAAAGTCGCGACGTGGGAGGCGAGATCATGCGGCGGGCGGGCCGAACTTCGGGACCGCCCGGGGCGGATCTCCCGTCGCCGCGCCCGCCGGCGCCGGCCGGTCGGGTGGAATAACGGGGGACCCGTCCCGCCTATCGGCCGCCGACGGCCGGGAGGGTGAGGCCGGTCGGTGCGGTTCTGTCGGATCGCCCGGGTTTTTCTTGCGGACCGATCCTCCCGACGCCGCCCTCTTCCCAATCCCCCGGCCCCGAACGGTTCCCGATTCGGCCCGCGGCGGGTACGGTGGGCGGCTTCGCGGACGCTTTGCGCGCCGCCCCTGCCCCCCGCCGTCTCCTTCTTCTTCACCCCCGCCTTTTCGCCCCGTGGCCCGCAAAACCGCCAGCCGCATGGAACTGCGGCGTCAGCACGAGATCGCCGAACAGTACGAGGCGGTCGATAAGAAGACCGCCGGTCGCAAGACGACCGCCAAGCGGAAGACCACCACCCGCAAGCGCGCGGACAAGGCGCCCGTCCGCAAGCTGCTGATGTGGGCGGTCTACAACGGCAGCCTGAAGGAAGAGGGCCGCTACACCTACGCCGAACGCGACAAGGCCGAGGAGAAGCTGGAATCCCTGCGGGCCAAGGCGACGAAGAAGATGTACTTCCTCCAGCCGATCAAGGTGCCCCTCGGCGACGCCGCCGCCGCCGGCGTGGTGCTGGACGACGAGGACGCCGTCCCGCCCCCGAAGAAGACCCGCGGCGAAGAAGAGGAATAGAGCCGCTTCTCGGCCCGCCCCGGTTCGCCGTCGCCGCGAGGCGGCGCGTCTCCGGGGCGTTCTGATAGCCGCCAAGCAAAACGACCCGGACGCCTCGCGGCGTCCGGGTCGTTTTACGTTCGGGGCTTGGGCCCGCGTTCGCCCCGCCTCTCGGCGACGGCCAAGCGGGGGAGCCGCTCCGCTCTACCGGCTGGCGCTGTTCATCCGGGAGCGGCGCTCGTTGCGGCGCTTCTGACGCCGGTTCTCCTCGGAGGGCTTCTCGTAGAACTCGCGGCGGCGCATCTCGCGCTTGATGCCGGCGTGTTCCACCAGCTTGCGGAAACGGCGGACCGCGTCCTGGACGTTTTCGTTCTCGCGGAGCCGCAACTTAACCACGGGGTGCCTCGGGGGAGTTGAAAGGAAGCTGGTCGGGAAAGGGGGTCGGGCAGTCTAAACCGCCCGCCGCAAGTCGGCAACGCGGGAGCGGCGCTCAATCCGGATCGAGGCACTCCCTTCAGCCCGCCGCCCTCACGGGGCCTCGGCCATCAGGCCCAACCGGACCAGCTTCGCCCGGCATTCGTCGCGTTCGCGGCACCGTTTCATCTCCGTCCAAGCCGGGTCTTGGGCGGCGAGGAAGGCCTCGTCGGAGTGCGGCGCCGGCTGGCCGGTCGCGGCGAGCCGCTGGATCACGCCGATGTCCGGACCCGTCAGCCGCTGGGCGTTCAGGCGGTAGTCGGTGAACGCCTCCCAGGTCAGCGGGAACAGCGGGGCGACGATCTGTTCGCCCACCGTCGTGGCGTAGTCGCGGATCTCCTTCTGGGCGTGCGAATCCATTCGCAGGGCGAGGAAATGCAACAGGTTGTGCAGGTCGACCTTCCAGTAAGCCTCCGTGTAGGTCGACAACGGCAGGTCCTTGCGGGCCTGCTCCCGGGCGACGCCGGCTTCGAGCCGGGCCTCGTACACCGAGCGGGCCTGCTTTTGCAGTTCCGTCTCGGATGCGGTCAGCGCCTCGCCGACGTCCGCCGGCAGAAAGCCGCCGGAGCCCTGCCGGTTCGTCGTCGCCTGCGCCCGCCAGGCGCCCGGGGGGGTGGTTTGGGCGGCGTCGATGGCGACGCTGTACCGGGTGCTGTACTCGTTGACGTTCGCCGTCCGGTGGCGGATCTGCTGCCGCCAGGTGTCCATGGGGACGCGGAAGAGGAACTTGAGTTCCGCCATCTCGAACGGCGTGGAGTGGCTGTGCCGCATCAGGTAGCGGATCAGGCCGCGGTCGGTGGAGACGCTTTTCGTGCCTTCCCCATAGGAGACGCGGGCCGCCTGCACGACCGCGGCGTCGTCGCCCATCACGTCGACCAGCGTGACGAAGCCGTCGTCCAGCAGCGGAAACTTCTGCCAGCGCAGCGATTCGATCAGCCCCGCCCGGTCGGGGGCCTCGCCTCTTAATTCCCCCTCGGCCGGTCCGGCGGCGGGAGGGAGTTGTACGGCGGGCGGGGGGGCGGTCTCGTCCTTCACGGCGGGATGATAACGGGTCGTCCCGGCTTCTCCTCCCCGGCGCGTTCCCGCGTCGCCGCCCTGCGGCGGGGAGGAGTTCTCCTCACGCCGGACGCATGCGTCCCGCTTACAGTATGTGGTAGGAAGGACGAGCGGGGGCCGTCCCGCCCGCCGCGATTCTCCGATTTGGACTCCGCCGTGACCGCCGTTCTGCTCGCCGTCTGCCTGCTGTCGGCGCCCGCCCCGCAGGGCGGGGGGGCTCCGCAGGCGGGCGGGGCGGGGAACGCCGCGGCGCCGGACGCCCCGCCGCAATCCATCGAACGGCTCCCCGAGCCGCAGCAGCTCAGCTACGCGTTGGGGGTGAACATCGGCCGGTCGCTGCTGGCGGACGGGCTCGACCCGGACCCGCAGTTGTTCCTCGACGGCCTGCGGGATTCGCTGACCGACCAACCGACGCGGCTGTCGGACGAACGGATCGCCGCACTGTTGAGTGCCGCCGCCGAGAAGGTTCGCCGGGCTGAGGCCGCCGCCGCCCAGAAGCGGGCCGCCGCCTCCCGGGCCGCGTTGGAGGCGTTCTTGAAAAAAGACGGCGTCGAACAGCGTTCGACCGGCGAGGGGGTGCAGTTCGAAAAGACCGGCGACGGTCCGAAGCCCGAGCCCGACAGCGTGCTCCTGTTGCACTACGAGTCGGCCATCGCCGGCGACGCCGAGCCGTTCTTCACGACCCGTCAGCCGCAAGACTTTGGGCGGAAGGCGAAGGAGGTTCGACCGGCGACGATCGCCCTGAAGGAGTTGCTCCCCGGTCTGCGGGCCGTGCTGCTGGACGTGCCGGCGGGCTCGAAGGTGACGATCGGCCTGCCACCGGACCGGGCCTACGGCCCGGCCGGCGGCCCCGGCGTGCCGCCGAACGCGGCGCTGATCGTCACGGTGGAACTGCTCGAAGTGCTCCCGGCCCAAGCTGAGGCGGGCGAGGACAACGAGGCCGGGAGCGGCGACGCGGCCGCGGCCGGAGGCACGCCGTGACCGCCCCGCATCCCAACGACGATGACGACGACGACTTCCCCCTCCCCGATCGCTCCGCGGACCTGCCGGACGACGGGGAGGGCGAGGACGATCCCTTCGCGGACGCCCCGCCGGAGCGCAACCCGTTCGATCTGGGCGAAGACGAGTTGCCGCCGCCCCCGCCGCCGGCGGACCCGTTCGGCACGCCTGATCCCGATGCGGAGCCGACGGACACCTATTCCCTCGGCGAGGCGACCGTGCCCCCCAAGTGGGGCGTCGACCTGAACGAGGCGCCCGCGGAGCGCCCCGCGAAACGTCGGCCACGGCCCGCGGCCCCCGCGGCGAAGCCGGTCGCCCCGGTCGTCGACGACGAGGACGAGGACTTCGGCGACGCCCCCCCGGCTCGCACCCGATCCGGCGGGAAGGCCGGTCCGGCGAAGCCGAAGCTCCGCGACTGGCTGGAGGAACGCTGTAAGAAGGAGGCCAAGATGTACGCCCTCGGGGCGGCCGTGTTGGCGCCGGTCGGGCTGGCGGCCGTCGGGCTGACCTGGCTGGTGCTGGCGATCATCGTCCCCGCGGACGGGGTGATTGAGTGGCTGCTCGCCGCGATCATCCTCGCGGCGCTGTTCTGGGTGAACAAACAGGCCGGCGACGCCCGCACGATTCGCGTACACGTCGAGCCCGGCGACCGGAATATCAAACCCGTCACCGTGGACGTGCCCCGCGGCAGCGGGCTGACTTGGCTGATGTACCTGACCGGCTCCCGCGATCTGCCGGGGATCTTGCAGTTCCTCGGCACGGTCACGCTGTTCGGGCCGCGGCTGTGCGATCTGGCCTATCAGATGGGGCGGACGGCTCAGGAGTTGTGGACGATCGACGTGGACGCGATCGCCGACCCCGTCAAAACGCTGGTGCGGGCCGACGGGAAGGTGTCGTTCGCGGCGTTCTTCGAGGCCCACAACAAGCTGTCGCCGCAGGGGTTGGTCGATCGGCTGGGGAAGATCGACGGGGTCCTGTTCCTGCCCACCTCCCAGCCGCCGGGGCTGTGCGTTTCGAACGCCATGAAGGACGAGTTCGCCGCCTGGCGGTCCAAGTGGCAGGAACGTCGCACAGCCGGCGACCGGCTGTTCGACTGATCCTGCCTCGCCCGGGGCGCGCCGCCTCACGGCGACGGCGAACCGGGGAGCGCCTGTGAGCGAAAGCAAGCCTGAGATGTCCGCCCCGCGGTTCTACGCCCCGTCGCCGCTGGCCGCCGGGCCGCTCACGCTGACGGGACCGGAGGCGAAGCACCTCACCGCCGTGCTGCGGCTGGGGCCGGGGGACGCGGCGGAACTGTTCGACGGCGAGGGCGCCCGGGCCGCCGCGACCGTGCAGGCGGTGCGGGGGAAGGGGGCGAAGACGGCCGCCGAACTGCTCTGCGAGGCCCCGGTTTACGCCGACCCGCCGGCGTCCCCGCTGACGCTGGCGGTCGCGGCGCCGAAGGGAGATCGCTTCCGCTGGTTGATCGAAAAGGCGACGGAGTTGGGCGTCGCCCGGATCGTCCCGCTGATCTGCGAGCGTTCCACCGTGGACCCCGGCGGGGGCAAGCTCGACAAGCTGCGGGCCACGGCCTTGGCTGCCTGCAAACAGTGCCGCCGCGACCGCCTGCCGGAGATCGCCGACCCCCTGCCGTTCGCGGCGTTCCTCGAACAGGGCCTGCCGACGACGCTGTTCCACGTCACCGGCGACCGCTTCGCCCCGCCGGCGCCGGGGCCGTACGCGATCCTGATCGGACCGGAGGGCGGCTTCACGGAGGAAGAGGTGACGCTCGCCACGGCGAGCGGCGCCCGCATCGCGGCGCTGCCGACGCCGATCCTCCGTACGGAAACCGCCGCCATCGCCGCCGCGGCGGTGTTCGCCGCGGCTTCCTGAGCCCGGAGCGCAAGCTCCGGCTGTGCGTCGTACGGCCTCTCAGCTGCGCCGACGGCCGATGCTTGCGCATCGGGCTCGTACAGAGCGGGTCAGTTAATCCGAACGGCGCCGCTGCCGTCGGGGTGCAGGAGTTGGAACCGCTTCGTCTCGTATTCCTCGTCCGAGATCGCCCCGCCGTCGCGGGCGGCTTTCAGGTCGAGCAGTTGCTGGCCGATCGTCGGCGCCGGCCGGCGGGAGAAGTCCCATTCCCCCAGCGAGATGCACCCGGTCCCCAGCAGCGGGGCCGCGGCGAGCGCGAGTGCCAGACCCCCGCGGTGCAGACGGCGGCGAAGCATCGGGACCTCCGGACCGAACGGGCGATGCCGGTTCTATCAGTCGCGAAGGGTCGCCGGCGTGAGCCTCGCCGCAGGGGGCGCTCAGGCGGTCGCCGCCCCGGCGGGGGTGGAGGCGAAGGCGGTCGGCGTGGGGTCGTCGGTGAGGCGGTGCGTGGGCACCGGGCGACCGGGGCGGAAGGAGCGTTCGTCCCGCAGGGAGACGCTCGCGCCGACCGCCTCGCAGGCGGCCCGCACGGTCGAGTGCACCAGCGCCGTGAGGCGGTCCGGATCGCCGGCGACCCGGGCGTTGAGGATCAACTCCGCGGTGCCGCCCGCGGGAACGGTGCGATCCGAGGCGACCGACAGCGTGACCGGGCCGTCGCCGCTGGTCAGGTTCGCCACGCCGAACCCACCGTCGGACACGCCGACCGCCTTGAGGTGGGCCGCCTCGTAGTTCTCGTCCGCCAGCGCCTCCTTCATCCGGCCGATCACGTCCGTCAGCAGGGCGTCCAGGCCGAAGGCGTCCGCCGCGGCCACGTCCGCCGTACTATTGTACCAAGCCAGTTCCGCCTCGCCCTCGGCGTAGACGTCGTAGTCCAGATCGGGGGTCGTGCCGGCGCCGGATTTGCCGTCGAGAAGCTCCAGCAGCCGGTCGAAGCCGGCGCCGGTCCTGGCGCTCATCCGCACGACTGGCTTGCCGGGGATTTCGCGGGCGATTAGGGCTTCGAGGGCGTCGACCTCCTGGGCGGGCAGTTCGTCGACGCGGTTGATGAGGACGGCGTCGGCCTCTTCCAGCTGCTTGCGGAGGATGTACTCCGCCTTGGGGCTGAAACCCGTGCCGCCCTCGTTCCCCAGCACTTTGCTGGCGTGGCCCGGTTTAAGGATCACGGCGTAGGGGGCGACGTCGAACTCCGCGGCGAACAGCTCCTTCAGCGGACGGACGACCGTCGCGACCAGGTCCGTGCAACTGCCGACCGGTTCGGCGAGGATCACGTCCGGCGGGGCGGCGCCCTGCTCGGCCAGCGCCCGCACGGTCGAGACGAGGTTGTCGAACTGGCAGCAAAAACAGGCCCCGGCGACCTCGCCCACGTCGTAGCCCTGTCCCCGCAGGGTGGCGGTGTCCACGAGCCCTTCCGCCTGATCGTTGGTGACGATGCCCACCGTCTGGCCCCGCTCGCGGTACATCGCGGCCAGCCGGCCGAGAGTCGTCGTCTTCCCGGCGCCCAGGAACCCGCCGACCATGACGTAACGAATGCGATGCGACACGGAGAACCTGGGGCAGACGGCTGCGGGAACGGACGAACGTCGTCAATCTAGACGCTCCGTCCGGTCGTTCCAACAATCCAAGATTCGTTTGAACGAACCGCGCCCCCGTCCCCGCCGTGACGCCGTGACCCCCGACCGCCCCGCGATCCTCGGCGGCGCCCCGCTGCGGCCGGACGGCCCGCCCGGCTGGCCGCCGCCCGACCCCGCGGTGGACGCCGCCCTGCGGTTGCTGATCGAAACCGGCGCGTGGGGCCGCTACCACGGCCCGCACGGCGAGGCCCTGCGGGCGGCGCTGTCCGAGACGCACGGCGGCTGCGGCGTGCACCTGTGCGGCGGCGGCACCGCGGCGGTGGAACTGGCGCTGATCGGCGTTGGCGTGACGGCCGGGGACGAAGTCGTGCTCGCCGGGTACGACTTCCGAGCGAACCCCGCAAACGTCCTGGCGCTGGGGGCCGTGCCCGCGGTCGTCGACGTGCGGCCGGACGACTGGCAGATCGACCCGGCCGCGATTCGCGGCGCCCTGGGGCCGAAGACGCGGGCGGTGCTCGTTTCTCACCTGCACGGCGGCGTCGTGGCGCTGCCGGCGGTGCGGGCGCTGTGCGACGAGGCCGGCGTCGCCCTGATCGAGGACGCCTGCCAGAACCCCGGCGCCACGGTCCATGGCCGCCCGGCCGGGACCTGGGGCGACGCCGGCGTGCTGAGCTTCGGCGGCTCCAAACCCCTCACCGCCGGCCGTGGGGGGGCGGTCCTGTTCCCGGCGAACCCGGCCGGCGAGCGCGTTGCAGCCCGTATCCGCCGGCACGTGGGGCGGGGGAACGACCTGTCGCCGCTGTCGGAGATGCAGGCCGCGGTGCTCGTCCCGCAGGTCCGGGCGCTGGCGGAGCGCACCCGCCTCCGCTCGGAGAACGGGGACACGCTGCGGTCGCTCCCCGGTCTGACGCCGCTCGCCCCGGCTGCCTCTGCGGAAATGACGCCGGGGTTCTACAAGATGGGCTTTCAATATGACCCGGCGGCGTACGACGGGTTGCCGCGGGGGATGTTCTGTGCGGCGCTGCGGGCGGAGGGGGTCGCGTTCGATCCGGGGTTCCCGGCGCTGCGGTCGCTGTTTTCCGGGCGGCGGGCGCGGTTCGTGGGAGACCTGCCGCAGGCCGCGGCGGCGGGGGAGCGGTGCGTCGGGCTGCACCACCCCGTGCTGCTGGCCGGGGGCGAGGATCTCGCCGCGATCCCGGCGGCGGTGGAGCGGGTGCGGACCTTCGCGGGGGAGATAGTCCGAACCGTCCCCCTGCCGAACGGCGGCGAGTCGCTAGAGTTGTGAACCATTTCGCGCCGCTCGCCCCTGTTTCATGCTCGATTTCGCCGCCAAGTTTTCCGAAGGCCTGTCCTACGACGCCTTCCTCGAGGCCCACGGCTCCGACGCCGACCGCGCCAAATGGGCCGCGGCGCTGGAGCAGTTCACGCTCACGCCGGAGCAAACCGCCCTCATTGAGGGCTTCACCCGGGAGATGCCGGTGTTCTGCCTGGCCGGCGCCTGGTGCGGCGACTGCGTGAGCCAGTGCCCGATTTTCCACCGGATCGCCTCCGCCAACGACCGGATCAAGCTGCGGTTCTTCGACCGGGACGCCCACCCGGACTTGGCGGACGAACTGCAAATCTGCGGCGCCGCCCGGGTCCCCAGTGTGCTGTTCCTCGCGGAGGACTTCGCCCCGACCGGCCGCTACGGCGATAAAACGCTGGTCAAGTACCGCAAGCTGGCCGGCGAGCTGTCCGGCGCCGCCTGTTCGCTGGGAGCCAACGAACCCGCCGCCCTGCGGGCCGCGGTGACCGCGGAGTGGGTGGAGCAGTTCGAGCGGAACCAACTCATCCTCCGCACCAGCGGCCGCCTGCGGAAAAAGCACGGGGATTGAGCGGCAATATCGTAACGCCGAGGCCCCGCGGGGCCTCGGCGTTACGAACGACGGGTTCGTCCGTAGAATCCCGGCATGCCTGAGAGTTCATCCCCCGCCGGAACCACCGTCCGCGTCACCAACCTCGCCCTGCCGGTCGAGGAGCCGGAGGAGGCCCTGCCCGCGGCGATCGCGGAGCGATTGGGCGTGAACGTGAACGACCTCGGCCGCTGGCGCCTGCTGCGCAAAAGCCTCGACGCCCGGCAGCGGCGGGGGCTGAAGTACGTGCACAGCATCGCCGTCGACCTGCCCCCCGGCGTGCGACCGCGGAAGGCGGAGCCGTTCAAGGCGAAGCGGTTCGAGGATCCGGTGCCGGGGACCGCCCCGATGCGGCATCGGCCGGTGGTCGTCGGCAGCGGGCCGGCGGGGCTGTTGGCGGGGTACTATCTCGCGAAGCGGGGCTATCGCCCGCTGATCCTCGAGCGTGGCCGGCCGGTCAAGGAGCGGGCCCGGGCCATCAAAGCCTTCGACGCCGGCGGGCCGTTCGAGCCGGAGAACAATTACCTGTTCGGCGAAGGCGGCGCCGGCGCCTGGAGCGACGGCAAGCTGACCTGCCGCGTGACCGGGCCGGACGTGGATTACGTCCTCGACACCTTCGTCGAATGCGGCGGCCGCGAGAGCCTGACCTACGAGCACCGTCCGCACCTCGGCAGCAATAAACTGCCAATGATCTGCCGAAACTATCGCCGCAGAACCGAGGCGATGGGCGGCGAATACCGCTTCGGCGTGACCGTCGAAGGGCTCGATCTGCGGGATGGCAAGGTCGTTGGCCTGCAAACCTCCGCGGGGCATCTCGAGGCGGACCGGGTGATCCTCGCGATCGGCCATTCGGCCCGGGACACCTACGAGGCATTGCACGCCGCCGGGGTGCCGATGGAAGCGAAGGCGTTTCAACTCGGCGTGCGGATCGAGCACCCGCAGGAACTCGTGAACCGCCGCAAATACGGCCGGCCGGAGTATCTGGAACTGCTGGGGGCGGCGGATTATTCGCTCGTCGCCCCGGGGCAGCCGAACGGCGAGCGGGACCTGTACACGTTCTGCATGTGCGCCGGCGGGTGGATTATTCCCAGCGTCTCGGAGCCCGGCCGGTTCTGCACGAACGGGATGAGCAACTCCCGTCACGAAACGACCCACGCCAACAGCGGCCTCGTGCTCACGTTGGAGCCGGCGGCGTTCGGGTCGAAGCATCCCCTGGCGGGCGTCGAGGTGCAGCGCCGGGCGGAGGGGCTGGCCTTCCAGCGGGCCGGCGGGGACTACAAGGCCCCCGTGCAGCGGGCGACGGACTATCTGCGGGGGCAGCTCTCCGCGGGCGACGTGTCGTGCAGTTACAAACGGGGGTCGGTCTCGCTGAACCTCGGCGAGCTATTGCCGCCGGCGGTCGCCTCGGGGTTGCACGCCGGGTTGCCGGGGTTGGCGGAGAAGTGGGGCGGTTCGGAGTACCTCACCGAAGCGGTGCTCGCCGGGCCGGAGACCCGCGGCAGCAGTCCGGTGCGGATCGCCCGGGATCGGGACACGCTTTGCTGCCCGAACATCGACGGCCTGTACCCCGTCGGGGAGGGCGCCGGCTACGCCGGGGGCATCGTGACCGCGGCGGTCGACGGCCTCCGCACGGCGAAAGCCATCGTCGAGCGGTTCGCCGCCGTATAGCCCCCTGACGAATCGCCGCCTCGCTCCCGGTCGCCGTCCCCTTGGCGTTCCGGTCGTCGCCCGGTCCAATGCCGCCCCCGTCCTTCCGAGAGTCCGCCCCGTGCGATTCCTGCCGCTGTTCGCCCCGCTGTTGCTCGTCGCCCCGGCGCTCGGCGACGACCCCGCCCCTGATCGGTCCGAAGTGTTGAAGTACCCCTCCAGCGTCCAGCAGGTCGACGACTACCACGGCACGCTCGTCGCGGACCCGTTCCGCTGGCTGGAGAACGACGTCCGCGAGGACGAACGCGTCGCCGAGTGGGTCAAAGCCCAGAACGAGGTGACCTTCGGCTACCTCAAACAGATCCCGCAGCGGAAGGCGATCGAGGGCCGTTTGACGGAGCTGTGGAACTACGAAAAGTTCGGCGTGCCCTTCGAGGAGGGGGGGAAGTATTACTTCTTCAAGAACGACGGCCTGCAGAACCAGTTCGTCCTGTACGTGCAGGAGACGCTGGACAGCGAACCGGAGGTGTTGATCGACCCGAACACGTGGAGCGAGGACGGCACGATCGCCCTGTCGGGCACGGCGTTCAGCAGCGACGGAAAATACCTCGCCTACGGCGTGCAGGACGCCGGCAGCGACTGGCGGACCTGGAAGGTGATGGACCTCGAAACCCGCAAGGAGACCGGCGACGAACTGACCTACGTCAAGTTCAACACGCCCGAGTGGAACGCGGACGACACCGGCCTCTATTACGGCCGGTATCCGGAGCCGAACGCGGGCGAGAAGTTCCAGACGTTGAACCTCAATCAGAAGGTCTATCTGCACCGCCTCGGCACGCCGCAGAGCGAGGACGAACTGGTCTTCGAGCGCCCCGCCCATCCCGAATGGGGCTTTTCCAACACCGTGACTGAGGACGGCGCCTACCACATCGTCACCGCCTGGAAGGGCACCGACCCCCGCTATCGGGTCTTTTACCGCAAACTGGCCGGCGGCGAGGACGGCGGCCCGCAGCCGTGGGTCGAATTGATCGACGACTTTGAACAGGAGTACGAGTTCGTCACGAACGAGGGCTCGAAGTTCTATTTCCTGACGGACGAGGGCGAACAGGGCGACGCCCCGCTGAAACGCGTGGTGACGATCGACGTGGAAACCGGCGAACGGGCCGAGGTGATCGCCGAGGCGGAGAACGTGCTGACCGGCGTCAGCCGCGTGGCGAATCTGCTGTTCGCTAAATACCTGAAGGACGCCACCACCCAGGTGAAGATCCTCACGCTGGAGGGCGAGTTCGTCCGGGACGTGGAGTTCGAGGGCCTCGGCAGCGCCAGCGGGTTCAGCGGCGACCGGGACAGCACGGAGACCTTCTATAGCTTCGACAGCTTCGCCACCCCGCCGAGCGTTTATCGCTACGACCTCGCCACTGGCGAAAGCGAATTGCTGCGGCGGGCGAATGTGGATCTCGACCCGGAGCTGTACGAAGTCAAACAGGTTTTCTACGAATCGAAGGACGGCACGCGGGTGCCGATGTTTATTTCGTACAAGAAGGGGCTGGCGCTCGACGGTTCGAACCCGACGCTGCTGTACGGCTACGGCGGGTTTAATATTCCCCTCACCCCGGGCTTCTCCGTCAGTCGGGCGGCCTGGATGGAGATGGGCGGCGTTTTCGCGATGGCCAACCTTCGCGGCGGCGGGGAGTACGGCGAAGCCTGGCACGAGGCCGGCACGAAGCTCAAAAAGCAAAACGTGTTCGACGACTTTATCGCCGCGGCGGAGTACCTGATCGCCGAGGGCTATACGTCTCGGGACAAGCTGGCGATCCAGGGCGGCAGCAACGGCGGGCTGCTGGTCGGCGCCAGCATCACGCAGCGGCCGGACCTGTTCGCGGCGGCCCTGCCGGCGGTGGGGGTGATGGACATGCTGCGGTTCCACCAGTTCACCGCCGGGCGGTTCTGGGTGGACGACTACGGCAGCGCCGACGACCCGGAGGAGTTCGCCGCCCTCTACGCCTACAGCCCCTATCACAACTTGGAGGACGGCGTGAGCTACCCGGCCACGCTGATCACCACCGCGGACACCGACGACCGCGTCGTCCCCGGCCACAGCTTTAAGTTCGCCGCCCGCCTGCAACAGGCCCACGCCGGCGAGGCCCCGGTGTTGATTCGGATTGAAACCCGGGCCGGCCACGGGGCGGGCAAGCCGACGGAGAAGATCATCGAGGAATACGCCGACATGTGGGCCTTCCTCGCCGACCGCTTGGGCATGACGCTGCCGGAGGGGTACGGCGGTTGATTCGGAGGGCGACGCACGACATCGTGCGGGGCGATGCCCAATCTCGAACCGTCCGTCGACCGCCCCTCCCGCTTCCCGTTCCTGACGATATTCGGGGCCGGGCTGGCGGTGATCGTGCTCTTCGCGGGCGGTGCGATGGCGACGACGGGCTATGACGGCGCCGCGACGATGGCCGTGATGACGTTCGTCACGCAGTGGGCGGGGCAGGCCATCGGCACGTTGATCGCCGCGGCGGGGGCCGTCCTGCTGATGGTCCGGGCGGCGAAAGCCTCCGGGGCCGGGGCGCTCGCCCCGATCGCCGCCGCCGCCCTGGTCACGCTCGCGGGGTTGGCCCTCCGCGGCGACGGCTGGTCGACTGCCGGGCTGGGTTTGGTGACCGCGGTGATCGCGTGGCGGAAGTTCGTCCGCCCCGCCGTCGAGAGTTGAACCGCCGGCGCCCCGGCGTTCGGGACGCGAGTCGGCGGCATGGCGACCGCGGCGCGGTTCGGTCATCCTGCGGCTCCGCCGCACCGAACCGCTCTCGCCGCCGATGGCCGACGTCAACGTCTATACCGATTGGCTGAAAATCCCCAAGGCCGACGTCCCCCCCGAGGGGCCGCCGGACCATTACGCGCTGTTGAAGCTCGACCGGTTCGAGGACAACCCGGACAAGGTGCGGGCCAGCTACCGCAAGCTGAACCAGCACGTCCGCGGGTACGCCTCCGGCGAGTACGCGGAACAGAGCCAGGAACTGCTCAACGAGCTCGCCAAGGCGATGCTCGCGCTGACGGACGAGGGTCGGAAGCGGGAGTACGACGCCTCGCTGGGGCGGAAGTTTAAGGAGGAGACGAACGAACTCGGCCGCGTGCCGATGGGCCGGCTGCTGGTCAAGGCGGGGAAGATCAGCCGGGAGCAACTGACCGAGGCGGAGGGCTTCGCCGAGGCCCGCGGGCTGGACCTGCGGGACGCCCTGGTTCAGATGAAGCTCGTCCCGGCGAAGCTGGCCTATCGGGCCTATGCCCGGGAGCAGGGGCTCAGCTACGCGGATCTGGGCGAACTGGCCCCGGACGAGGACGTGCTCCGTCAGTTCCCCAAGGCGACGGCCAAGCGGCACGGGTTGATCCCGCTGATCGTGGACGACGACGCGGTGCTGGTCGCCACCTGCACGGCGATCGAGCCGGAGATGGAGGAGGAACTCCGCCTCCGCTTCGGCAAGCCGCCCAAGCCCGTGATCGTGACCCCCGCGGAGATGACGCAGGCGATCACCCGCTACTACACCCCCGAGGTGGACCAGGGCGGCGCCGCGGCCGGACCCGCCAAGGCTAAGACCAAAGTGCCCCGGAAATCGTTCGCCCAACTGGACGAGGGCCAGCAGAGGGAGCGCCGGCAACTGGGGATCATCGCGATCTGCTGGGGGGCGATTATCCCCGCGGCGGCGGCCTACTTCCTGCTGGGCGACAGCGATCTACTGGTCGTCTGGGCGTTGCTGGGCGCGGCGATCGGCGGCGGACTGGCGGCGGCGTGGGCCTTCCTGATCTACTGGAAGTGATCGGCGCCGCTCGCCCCGTCCCCCTCATCCGCATTCTTCCCCCCACCCGCCGGACCCCTTGAAGGCCGAGCAGTTCCTTTCCCACCACGGCGTCGCCGATAACCCGTTCTCCCAGGAGGACGCCGGCAGCGATCATCTGTTCCTCGCCCGACCCGCCGCCACCCGGCACCCGGCCTGGGACAAGATCGCCGGCGATCCGGCCAACCCCAGCACCGCCGTCGTGTTCGGGGAGAAGGGCAGCGGCAAGACGGCGCTGCGGCATCAACTCGCCTCGTCGCTGGCCGCCCATAACCTGAAACAGGCCGCCGGGAAGGGCGAGGGCGGGGCGGGGGGGAAGACGTTCGTCATTCATTACGACGACTTCAATCCCTTCCTCGACAGCTTCCGCGACCGCCTGCCCGGCCGGCATAAAAAGCCGGAGAAGGCCCTCGCCAAATGGCGGACAGTCGACCATATGGACAGCGTCCTCGCCCTGGGCGTGGGCCGGTTGGTGCGGGCCGTGTTCGAGGCCGGCGGAACCCGTGAAGAGGACGGCCCCCCGGTGCTGCTGGGGGACGTCGAACGGCTGGAACGCCGCCATAAACGGGATTTATTGCTGCTGGCGGCCCTGTACGACCACAGCCTCGACGAGGCCCCCGAACCGCGGTGGGAGCGGTTGCGGGCGAAGCTCGGCTTCCCGGTGCTGCTCAATCAGTGGGATTTCTGGTTGGGCGTGGCGGGCACAATTCTCGTTCTGATCGTGGCGTTCAGCTACGGCGAGGTGCGGAATATCGGCAGTTGGTGGTACTGGGCGGCGCTGCCGATCCTGCTGCTCTGGCTGCCGGTGACGATTCGTCAATTCGGCCTGTGGAACGCCGCCCGGAAGGCGTCCGGCAGCGTAATGGCGCTGGACCGCCGCCCCGGCCCGCTGCGAAAGATCCTCAGCCGGTTCAGCCGCCGGGACCTCGCCGGCCAGCCGCTGCCGATCGGCGACTCCGCCGACGCCCGCTACGAGCTGCTGGTGAAGTTTCAGAACGTGCTCAAGCGGCTGGGCTTCAGCGGCATTCAGGTGCTGGTCGACCGGGTGGACGAGCCGCACCTGATCAACGGCAGTCCGGAGCGGATGAAGGAGTTCCTCTGGCCGCTGTTCGACAACAAGTTCCTCAAACACCCCGGCCTCGGTTTTAAACTGCTGCTACCGGCGGAGGTGCGGCACTTTTTGAACCGCGAGGACCGTGGCTTCTACGAGCGCAGCCGGCTCGATAAACAGAACATGGTCTCCAGCCTGGAGTGGACCGGCGAAAGCCTCTACGACATCGCCGAGGACCGCCTGCGAGCGTGCGCTAAAGAGGGAAAGAAGATTTCCCTCACGGATCTATTCGACGAGAACGTCTCCCGCGACGAACTGGTGCGCCAGTTCGCCCGCCTGCGGGTGCCTCGGCACCTGTTTAAGTTTCTGTATCGCCTGATCGTGGAGCATTGCGGCCGCTACCCGGCGGAGGCGCCGAAGTGGACGATCGGCCGCGAAACGCTCGACAGCACCTTCCAACTGTTCCTCCGCGACCTCGACGCGTTCGATCGCGGGATGGGGACGGGCTAGTTTTTATAACGCAGAGGCCCTGCGGGGCCTCTGCGTTACGATTCTTTTAGAACGTCATGCAACGCCGCACGCTCCTCGCCGCCGCCGCATCCGCCCCGCTGGTCGCCCCGTGGGCGGCCGGGGCCGCATGCCTCCCGGCCAGCCCCGAGAACCAGTTTCGCTACTGCCTGAACACCGCCACCATCCGCGGGCGGAAGCTGGGGATCGAACGGGAAGTTGAGATCGCCGGCGAGGCCGGCTATCAGGGCATCGAGCCCTGGATTCGTGACATCGAGGTCTACCGCGACGCCGGCGGCTCGCTGCCGGACCTGAAGAAGAAGATCGCCGACGCCGGCCTGACCGTCGACAGCGCCATCGGCTTCGCCCAGTGGATCGCGGAGGACGAGGCGGTTCGGAAGGCGGCGCTGGAACAGGCGAAGCGGGAGATGGCTCTGCTGCGGTCCATCGGCGGCACGCGGATCGCCGCGCCGCCGGCCGGGGCGACGAAGGGGCCGCGGCTGGATCTGGACGCCGCCGCCGAACGCTACGCCGCTCTGTGCGACGTGGGGGCGGAGGAGGGCGTCGTGCCGCAGTTGGAGGTCTGGGGCTTCTCGGACAACCTGTCGAAGCTGGGCGAAGTTCTCTACGTCGCTTCGGAAGCCGGCCGGCCGAACGCGATGCTGCTGTTGGACGCCTACCACCTGCACCGCGGGGGCAGCGGCTTTGGAGGCCTGCACCTGCTCGGGCCGGGGTCGATGGAGGTGTTCCACCTGAACGACTTCCCCAGCACGCCGTCCGCCGAGGCGCTGGCCGATAAGGACCGCGTCCTCCCCGGCGACGGCGACGCCCCGCTGGACGAGTTGTTCGAGACGTTCCAGGCGATCGGCTTCGCCAATTTCTCCGGCAACGGCGGCACGCTGTCGTTGGAGCTGTTCAACCCGGACCTGTGGGCCCGCGACCCGCTCGCCGTGGCGAAAGAGGGCCTGGCGAAGATGAAAGCCGTCGCCGGCGCCGGCTGAGCGCGCGGCGGCGCTCGGCCGTCGGTCAGGGCGACGGCGGGAGCGGGCCCGGCTCGGAAGTGTCACGCCCCTGGTCGCCGGACGACTGGGCGGAGGGGCGGATCACCGTGACGTCGACCAGGGGGGTGACGTTGAAGTCCTCCCTCACAATCCGATCCGTCACCATGCGGGTGAGACGGGCTTTGATCTCCTCGTCGGACGCCGGGGGAGCGCCCTCCGCCGGCTGGACGTAGAGCGTCGTCAGCAGGGAGTTCTGGCCGGAAATGCTGGCCCGGGTGAAGCGGACGTTCGCTTCGATCAGGCTCGCCGTGCGGCTGGAGTTGACGACCTCCTGCACTGCCGCGGCGGCCCGCTGTTCACGGGTGGAGCGTTGCAGGTTCGGCGGGGACCAGAACTGCCACGCCAGTAGGGCGGCCAGCGCCGCCGCGGTGACGCACAGGGCGGCGGGAAACACCCAGCGACGGCCGCGGGAGTAGCGGGGGCCGTGGGCGCTGAGTCCCACCGCCCGGAAGACGAGCGCCCCCGAGAGGTTGATGCCCGCGATCTGAAGCAGGAGGACGAACAGCCCGCTGACGGCCAGGTCCCACCGCCCGATGACCGCGGACATCCCCACCAGCCCGGCTGGCGGGGCCAGCGAGGCGGCGACCAGCATGCCGGTCGCCGCGCCGGAGACGAGGCTGCTGCGCTCGGACTGAATTAGGTTGAGCGCCCCCGCCGCCCCGGCGACCAGCGGCAACAGGACGGCGGTGCTGGAGAGCATGCTCGCCGAAACCATCTGCGTCGTGGCGATCTCCTGCCGCAGCGCGAAGCTGAGCGCCGCCGCCACCGCCACCGTCAGCGCCAGCGCCGCGAAGTACCGCAGCAGGCTGCGGCCCAAGAGCTGCCCGTCGCCCCGGGCGGTCGCGACCGCCGCGTTCATCGCCGGTCCCGCGAAGGGGGCGATCAGCATCGCCGCGACCAGCAGATACACCGTGTTGGTGAACAGCCCGATCCAGACGACCGCCCCCGCCGCCCCGGCGTAGCCCAGAAACCCCCTCCAGGAGCCGACGCTTTGGAGACCGCCGAGGTACACCTCGATCGGGCTGCGGCGGGAAACGTCGGTGACCTGCGTCGGCGCCTCCTCCGCCGGCGGGTGCAGCGTCAGGGCGCCGGTGGGGATGAACGTCACCCGCAACGGCGAAAGCGCTTCCAGATCGTCCAGCGCCTCGCCGAGGCGGTGGTTGGGCAGGTTCAGCAGGGCCAGGTCCACCGGCCCGTCCTCCCCGCGGCCGGCGAACTGCACGAGGTTTACGCCCCCGCGTCGCTCCGCAATCGCCAGGGCCTCGTCGCCCCGACCCTCGGGGACCTGAACGATGAGCTGCCGCATGAAGGACCTCCAGGGCTGGGAACAGATCGTCTCTCGCTGTCGACCGGGACGGTATCAGTTCTCTCCTCGCCCCTCGTCAGAGACGATCCCGCTCCGGCCGGGGAGAATCCCCCGTCTCCGCCGGCCGCGTCGGGACGAACCGCCGCGGGGAGCCGGGACGCTCAGGAGTAAACTTCGCCGAGGACCGACTGGAAGAACGCCCAGTCCTGGCGGGTCTGTTCCAGCGTCTCGGCGGTGTTCAGGTCCTCGAAGCTGTGGCCGCCTTGATACTCGCTGTGCAGGCTGAACGGGCCGGCGAAGCCCCGCTCGTTCAATTCCTTCACGAACGCCGGGATCGGGCTGAAGCCGTCGGCGACCGGGACCACCGTCTTCTTCCACTGGGCCATGCCGAGGTCGCCCCGGCCGGCGGGCTCCTGCCGGTAGTTCTTCACCGCACAGAGCTTGATCCACGGGGCGAGCAGTTCCAGCCCCTGCCGCCAGCCGGCGTCGCCGCCCTCGACGTGCATGTGCAGCGTGTCGACGTACGCCCCGATCCGCTCCGGCGGCAGGTCCTTGAGCAGTGCATACAGCATCGTGCCGTGGCTGGGCAGATAGTCCCCGCTGTGCACGTGGAGGCAGGGGGTCACGCCGTGTTTCTCGGCGAGCCGGGCGATCTGGGCGAGGGTCTTACGCACCTCGTCCATCCGCTGGTTCAGCGGGGCGCCGCCCTGCCGGAAATAGCCGAGCTTCAAGCGGGGCACGCCGTTCTCCGCGGCGGCGCCGAACAGGCGGTCGGCGTCCGGGCCGGCGTCGGTGACGCCGGTCGTGAGTTGGAGAATCTGGACCCCGGCGGCCTCCGCGGCGGCGACGGCCCCCGGCAGTTTGGCGGCGGCGTTCTCCGGTTCGATGTGCCCGCTTGGGCGCACCGTCAGGTCCAGCCCGTCCAGGCCGAGTTCCGCGAACGCCTGGCAGACCTTGGGGATCGGCCAGTCCTGAAAACTCTTCGTGAACACCCCCACCGGCGGGCGGGGTGCCGCGTCGCCGGTCCCCTCGTGACGGGGCGTGGCGAAGGCCGGGCCCGCGGCGAGGGCGGCGGTCGCCGCGGCGGTGGAGGCGAGGAAGTCGCGGCGGTACATCGGCGGGGCTCCGGTCGGGGGGCGAGCGTCCGCCTATCATTCTCGCCCTCCGGCTCCGTCCGCCACCCCGGTCGGCGCCCCGGACCCGCTCGCCGGCGCCCCGCCGGTCCCCGTTCCTCCCGCACCCCGAACCCCGGTTCGCCTGTGCCCGTCGCGCTGCTGTCCCTCGTTTCACTGGCCCTCCTCGCCCCGCCGGCCGACCCGGCGACGGGCCCCGCGGTCGTCGCCCCGGCCCCGCCCGTGCCGGTCGTGGCAGAGCCGATCGTGGTTGGACCCGTCCTGGTCGAGCCAGCCCCGGTCGAGCCGATCGCCGTCGATCCGGCGACGGCGCCGCTGCCGGCGCCGAAGGTGTTGGCGGACGGCGTGCGGATCTGGTCGAACCTGCCGTACCGCACCGCGGAGGGGCAGACGCTGCACCTCGACCTCGCCCTGCCGCCGGCCGCGGTGGGGGAGGACGGGGCGGCGCCCGTTCCGCTGCTGGTATTCGTGCACGGCGGCGGCTGGGTGGCCGGGACGAAGGTGCGGTATCAGCAGGAGATCCTCGCCCGCGCCCGGGAGGGATCGGCGGCGGCGACCGTCGAGTACCGCCTCAGCCGCGTCGGACCGGGCGGCGTGTTCGTCGCCCCGTTCCCGGCGGCTCTGGAGGACGTGCGGGCGGCGCTGGCGTTCCTCGTCGACCGGGCCGACCGGCTCAACGCCGACCCCGCCCGCATTGCCCTGATCGGCGACAGCGCCGGCGGGCACCTCGTTCTGCTCGCGGGGCTGTCCGCCAACGGCGATGCCCAGGGGCAGGCCGTGGCCGAAAACGGAGACGAACCGGCCGAGTCGAACCCCGACGCCCCCCCGCGAATCCCCGTGGCGGCGGTGGTGAACCTCTTCGGGGTGACGGACATGCCGGCCTACTACACCGGCAGTCGGCACGCTCGGACGGTGCTGAGCCTGTTCCTCGCCGGGCACCTGGCGGTGCGGCGGGCCGCCTACGACGCTGCCAGCCCGGTGCAATACGTGGACCCCGACGATCCGCCGGTGCTCACGCTGCACGGCACCGCGGACCCGATCGTGCCCTTCGATCAGGCCGAACGGCTCCACGCGGCTCTGAAGACGGCGGGCGTGGCGAACGAACTGATCCCCGTGCAGGACGGCACGCACGGCCTGTTCGGGCATCGGGACGCGATGCGGACGGCGGTCGGCAGGTTCCTCGCGGAGCGGCTCCAGCCGGCACCCGCCTCGCCGGACGGCGCCGGGCCCGCAGACCGCTGACAGGGCGGGGCCCTCGGCGGCGATGCCGTCCCGGGGCGGACCCTGATCCAACATCACGGCGGCGGCCCCGTCCCGGAATCCGGAGCAGTGAACACAGAATGCATCGTTCGTTTCCCCTCCACAGGAACTCGCCGATGTCCGCCGCCGCCCCTCCCGTCAACAAACCGAGCGGTTACCACCCCAGCTCCGCCGCCAACGGTCGTTACGGCGTCCCGGCCCACGCCCGCCGGGAAGGACCGCTGGCCCGCGCGATCGAGCAGCAGACCAGCAAGCTGCCCAGCGACGTGTTCCTCTGGGCCGCCGGCGCCAGCATGGCCGCCAGCGCCACGGCCAAGGCGATGGGCTCCAAGAACACCGCCCTGTTCATCGGACAGTGGGCCGCCCCGTTCCTGATCCTCGGCCTGTACAACAAGCTGGTGAAGATCGAAGGCTCGGAATGAACCTCGGCTGAAAGAACTGAAGTCGGCGGCGACGGGTGGGGAACCCCATCCGTCGCCGCGTCGTTCAGTCGTTCTACTTCGCCGCGGGTTTCGTCTTCGTTTTCACCCGACAGAGGTACATGTCGCTGGTGATGAACAGGTCCCGGCCGTCCGGACCGCCGAAGGCGACGTTGCTGCAGTGCTCGCCGGTTTCGATCCGCCCCAGCGGTTTGCCGCTCGGGTCGAACACCCACACGCCGCCGGGGCCGGTCGCCCAGACGCGGCCCTCCGCGTCGACCTTCAGCCCGTCCGCGGAGCCCTTGCCGGGTTCTTTAGAGGCGTCGAAGAACATCGTGCCCTCGCCGGTGGATCCGTCCGCGGCGACGGGGAACTTCATCCAGTGCTTCGCCCCGCTGTCGGCGACGTACAGCGTCTTCTCGTCCGGCGAGAGGGCGATCCCGTTGGGTCGGGGCATCTCCTTGGTGACCAGGCTCAGCGTGCCGCGGCCGCTCTTGGTCGGCGGGGTGAGGCGGTAGACGCCGCAGAAGTCCAGCTCCCGCAGCGGGCTTTCGAAGCCGCCCGGCAGGCCGTAGGGCGGGTCGGTGAAGTAGATCGTGCCGTTGGAGTGCACGCACAGATCGTTCGGGCTGTTCAGCCGTTGGCCCTCGAAGCGGTCGGCCAAGGTGATCTTGCCGCCCTGTTCGTCCAGCGGCATCGCGGAGACCCGCCGATCGCCGTGCTCGCAGGAGAGCAGGCGCCGATCCGCGGTCACGACCAAGCCGTTGGAGCCGGGTTCGTTGCCGTAGTCCGCCAGGCCGGTGTAGCCGGCCGGGTCGAGGAACACCCGCACCGCTTTGCGCGGCTCCCAGACGCGGACGGTGTTCGAGGGGATCTCCGAGAACAGCAGACGGTTCTTCTCCGCGTCCCACGCCGGCCCCTCGCACCAGGTGAAGCCGGAGCCGAGAACTTCGATCGGCGCGTCGGAATCGACGCACTCCGCGAAGGCGTCGTCCAGCGCCACGATGCGGCCGAGGGTCGGGAAGACGTCGGTGTCCTGAGCGGCGGCGACCGCGGAAAAACAGAGCGTCGAGAGGGCGGCGAGGACCGCGAACGGCGACGGGGCGGGGCGGGGCATGGGGTCTTCGGGAACGAAAACGGGGGGCGAACGCCGCGATGCTAACGGGCGACCGCGTTGACCGCCCGCCGGTCCGCGGCCTACCGTTCGCGCATGGACGGAACCATGCGAGGGAGCGGTCTGCGCGGCCGCCGGGACGGATCGACGGGCGGGGCGTACGCCGCGTTGCTGGCGGCACTGCTGCTCGTCGGGTGGGCGACGCCGGCCTTCGCCCGGCAGGCGGAGGCTCCGCCCGACGCCGGGGCGAAGGGGGAACCGGCGGCCGGGACGGGGGAGCCGGTTCCGGTCGTCGTCGGCGAATCGTCGGATCAAACCACGGCCCAGCCGGCGCCCGCGGCGCCGCCGGAGACGCCGGAGCGGGCCGGTCCGCATCCGCTGGCCGCCGAGCCGATGAACCCGGCGGAGGGCCAGGAGCCGCCCCCCCCGCCGCCCGCGGAGGCGACCCCGTCGCCCGCGGAGTCGATCGAACCGCCCAAGGCGTCGACCGAAACGCCGACGCCGGCCGCCGCCGAGAGCGGCCCCATGCTGCCGACCGCGGAGCAGATCGCCGCGAAGCTCGCTCAGGTGAAGAGCGCCGGGGAGACCGACCCGCCGGCGGACAAACTCACCCCGGAACAGCGGGCCGCGGTGCTGGCGGACCTCGCCGCCGCCGCCGAGGCCCGCAAGCTATTGGACGTCGTCGCCGCCAATCGCACCGCCGCCGAGGCCGCCGCGGAAAGCGTGGAGGAAGATGCGAAGCGCCTGCAGGCCGAATTGGACGCCCTGCCCCCGGCGCCCTCGCCGGACAGCATTCGGGAAAGCTACGCCGAGACGTCGGACGCGGCGGTCGTCCTGGACCGCTCCAAGGCGGAAAACGACCGCGCCCGGCTGACCGACGAGCGGGAGAAACTTGCCGCGCCGGTCCCGGCGGAGCGGCGCGAGGCGGATCAGGCGGCGGCACTGCGGGAGAGACTGAAGCGGGCGACCGAAGCCGCCGCGGCCGCGGAGGCCCTCGACCCGGACACGCCCACGGACGTGGCGATCGCCCGGATCGCCAAGGCTCGACTGGAGAAGGCCGCCGCCGCGGAGTCCCTCGCCGCCCACAACGCCGAGAGCGTGCGGGCCGCCGCCGCCTCCGCGATCGGCCTGCCGACGCTGCGTCGCAATCTGCTGGACCGAAAGATCGCCGCCGCCGCCGCCCGCAGCGACGCCGCCGACGTCGAACTGAACCGCCGCGCCGCCGAGAAGGCTCGGGAACTGGTCGCCGCCTCCACCGAGGGCGACATCCCTGAACGACTCAAGCCGCTCGCCGCGGAGGTCGCCGCCTTGCAGGAGACCTACGAGAAGCAAAACGCCAAGAAATTCTCCGCGCAGCAGCAAACGGACAAGACGACCCAGAAGCTCACGCAACTGAAGGACCGCTGGGACCGACTGTCCGACCGGGTCGAAGATCTGGGGTTGTCGAACGCGGTCAGTGCCGCGCTTCGGCAGGCACGTCAGGAGATGCCGGGCCTGGAACTGATCAATAAGGGCATCGAGGCGCGGCTGGCGGAGATCGACCGCGCCATGATGACCACCGCCGACCACCGCGACGCCGTCGCCGAACTCCCCCCGGAGTCCAAACATCCCGACGTGGCGTACTCCCTGATGGCGGGGGCGTCAGAGGAGGGGCTCGTGGGTGAGGAGATGGACGCGGCGGTGCGGAAAGCCCAGGAGTTGTTGGACGTCCGGCGGAAGTTGCTGACGGCGTTGGCTCCGGAACTGGAAGACGGGACCAAGGGTCTGGACCGGGAGGTGACCGACGCATTGTCCGACCTCCAGGACGCTCAGGTGGCCTACCGCGACACGGTCGCCGGCTTTGCGGAGTACATCGACGAACGCGTGCTGTGGGTCCGCAGCGGCCAGCCGCTGAGCAAGGAGCAACTGGAGGCCGAACTGCCGGTCATCGCCGGTTGGGCGGCGCCGGGCGGGGTGCGCACGGCGGTGCAGACCACGTTGGAGGCGCTGCTGGCGGGGCTGTCGTCCCCGCCGACGGCGCTGGCGTTGGTCGTCTGCGTGGCGCTGATCGTCGTGCGAACGAGGCTCCGCGGCCTGCTGACCCTCTGGGCGGTCGCCCCGCGGCGGAAGGGGTCGCTGGACTTCAAATCGACCGGCGCCGCCCTCGTCGCCACCCTGCTGGCGGCTGCCGCCGGGCCGGCGTTGCTGGGCTGGTTCTCGTTCGTGCTGACGGACGGCTGGAGCCTGCCGAGCGGCGACGGCACGAAGGACGGACTGCCCGTCGCGATCGACGCCGCGGCGCTGGGGACCGCCGCGGGCTACGCGGCGGCGGTCTGGCTCCCGCTGACGCTCCTTCGGATCGTCACCCGCGCCGACGGGCTGGCGGACGCTCACTTTCAATGGCCCGGCGGAGCGGTCCGCCGCATCCAGCGGCAGGCGCGCTGGTTCGTCCCGCCGCTGTTGTTCACGGCGGCGGTCGCGGGGTTGCTCGGCTCCTCCGACCCGCTGCACGCCGGCGGCGGGTGGGAGCGGGTGGCGTTCGCGGCGGCCTGCGGGCTGGCCGCGACGATGCTCTACCGCCTGTTCCGGCCCGCCGGCGTGGTTTGGGACAGCATCCACAAGGTCGCCCCCGAAAGCCGCGCCCACCGGTTCCGCGTCCCGCTGTGCCTGTTCGCGGTGGCGGGCGCCGCGGCGCTGGGGGGGCTCAGCCTGTTCGGCTACCACTACACCGCGGGCGAGCTGGCCCGCCGGGCGTTGGGGACCGCGGTCGTGCTGATCGTGGTGATCCTGGTCCGCAGCGCCGCGGTGCGCTGGGTGACGATCTCCCGCCGGGCGATGCTGTACCGCAGCATGCAGCGGCGCCGGGAGGAAGCCGCCGCCCGGGAACTGGCCGCCGACCCGAACCTGCCGAGCGGCGCCTCGGCCGAGAGCCCCGCCTCCACCGGCGCGGGGCAGGGCACGGACATGCCTTCCGCGGACCTTTCCGCGCAGACCCGCACGCTTGTGACCGCCGCCGCGATGTCCCTGGGCGCCGTCGCCCTGTGGTTCATCTGGGCCGACGTGCTGCCGGCGCTGAACAAGCTGGACGACATGACGTTCAGCGGGTGGACCGTTCTCCGCGAAGCACCCCTGCTGGACCCCGACACGGGCGAACCGTTGACGAACAGCGACGGCGTCGTCCCGACGGAGATCAAGCCGGTCGCCATCAGCCTGTGGGACCTGCTGGTCGCCGCGACCGCCGCCGGCCTGACGGTGCTGGCCGCCAAGAACCTGCCGGGCCTGCTGGCCCTCAGCGTGTTCGACCGCCTCCCGCTGGACGCCGGCGGCCGCTACGCCGTTTCCCGCCTGGCCGGCTACGCCGCGGTGGTGATCGGCGTGCTGTTCACCGCCGGTCGTCTGGGATTCGAGTGGGAGAAACTGCAATGGCTTATCGCGGCCCTAACGGTCGGTCTGGGCTTCGGCCTGCAAGAGATCGTGGCCAACTTCGTCTGCGGCGTGATCATTCTGTTCGAACGCCCGGTGCGGGTGGGCGACGTGGTCACGGTCGGCGACGTGACCGGCGTGGTCAGCCGGATTCGCATCCGGGCCACGACCATCACCAACTGGGACCGCAAGGAGTTCATCGTCCCGAATAAGGAGTTCGTCACCGGGCGCCTGCTGAACTGGACGCTCTCCGACGCGACGAACCGCATCGTGATCGAGGTGGGCGTGGCCTACGGCAGCGACACGCAGTTGGCCCGCGACCTGATGATCGAGGCCGCGACCGAGGCCCCGCTGGTGCTGACCGACCCGGCGCCGGTCGCCACCTTCGAGGGCTTCGCGTCCAGCTCGCTGAACCTCTTTCTGCGGTGCTACCTGCCGACCCTCGATCAGCGATTGCCGGTCATTTCGGACCTGCACGCCGCGATCGACCGGAAGTTCCGCGCGGCCGGCATCGAGATCGCCTTCCCCCAGCAGGACCTGCACCTCCGCAGCGTGCCGCGGGGGATGCTGATCGGCGCCCGCGGTCTGTCCCCGAACGGCGAGGGGGCGGAGGGCGGCTCGTCCGGAGACTCCGATCCCGGCGGTGCGGCCGACGGAAGGTCGGCGTACAACGGTCGATCCCATTCGGCCTCGGCGTAGCGGGCGCCGGCGGGAGCGGTCGGAGCGGTTGCGAACCCGACGGGGAGCGGCCGTGTCGGACGGGGCGGAACGGGAAGGGAAGCGAGGCGGCCGGCGCTTGCCGACCCGCCGATCGGCGGCTACCCTTGCCGCCCGCAGCCTCGGACGCGAAAATCGCGTCCGATGGAGCATGGTGGCATTAGCTCAGTTGGTTAGAGCGCCGGATTGTGATTCCGGAGGTCGCCGGTTCAAATCCGGTATGCCACCCTTTCAAAATAGGGGTCAGAGGCCCCTTGGCGTGAGACGCGCGCCGCGTGAGACACTTCGTGAGACGTTTTTTGCGGAAGGCCGCGTAGGCGTCGCCCCGAATCGACCTCTCTCCGTCGTCAGGTCGCCCGCGTCGTCAGGTCGCCCACAGCGCGAAGGCGTACGGGTTTGGGTTTCGGTCCCGCCGGAGGAACGCCTCGCGCGGCGGGCGGAACTGGCGGACGGTCGTCGTGTCGGTCGCCGCCCCGCTGCTCGACGCCGCCCGGGCGCTCCAGTTCCTCCGCTTCCACGCCGCGGAGCTGAATCTCGTCGCGGATCGGGTTTGCTCGACCGGCGGCAGCCCGGGCGAGGGATGCGGTTCACGGACGCCCACTCGCCGGCTTCGGTTTGCACTCCCGGCCGGGACGATCTGATCGTCGGTCAGGGCGGCGGGGGGCTCGGCGGGATGGCCTGCCCCCCGGAAACTGGTTCAGTGGTTGTGAGCGTCTCGAGCCGATGAACTCGGAAGGATGATTCGACTCTGACCGAGCGACGCAAGCGGCACACCCCCGAGGAGACGCCGGGGCGGGCTGCGGCCGTGGCCGCCAGTTCCGGGCCGCCCCCGCCACGGAACCGGCGTCCGGCCCCGGCCCCTGCGCCGACCCGCGGCGGGGCCCCGGCCTGCGACGTCGACCGTCCGGTTCTTGGGGAGGCTGTTCGTCGTCCCGGGGGACGCCGTCTCGCGGAAACGGTCGGGGGTCGCGCCGTCAGCGCAGACGGCGGCATGGTCGATCGACCGGCGAGGCCGACTCGTCATCAGGGCGGCTCCGTTCTCGAGGGCGCCGATAGGAATGGCGATTGGGAGCGGAGCGACCGCTTCTCACCGGCCGGCCCCGGCGCCCAAGTCGTGGCGGCGACGCGGGGCTGCGAAAGGGCGGGACCGGCCCGGCGCGGCCGGGGCGCTTGTCCGGCAAGTCAACGTCTGGCTAGGCTCGCCCTTTCCCCGCCCTTCGTCGACCCGGAGAGCCGCACCGTGCTGGTCCCAACCCGGACGGAACTGCCGGATCTCGCCCCGCCGACGGCCGACCGGCTCCGGAGAGGCATCCCAAGGCGGCCCCACGCACCACCGGTGGGCGGAGGGAAACTGCGTCGTCCCGGGCTGGTCCGGAGAGGCGCCATGACGGCGGCGTTCCGCGGGGCCGTCGCGGTTCTGATCGTCGCCGCGGCGCGACCCGCGCCCGCCGCAGAAGGGGTCGACTTCGCCCGCGACGTCGCGCCGATCCTGGAAGCGCGCTGCGTCCGCTGCCACGACCCGGCGGAGCGGAAGGGGGAGCTCTCGCTGGCGACGGCGGACGACCTCGTCGCGTTCGGCTACGTCGTTCCCGGCGACGTGGGGGGCAGTCATCTGCTCGACGTGGTGCGTCCGTCGGACGACGGCCCGCCGACGATGCCGAAGGAGAGCGCCCCGCTGTCGGAGGAGGAGGTCGCGACCCTGACCGCCTGGGTCGAAGCGGGGGCCGTCTGGCCGGCGGGGGTCGTCGTGGAGGAACGGGCCGCGACCGACAAGTCGTTCTGGTCGCTACGTCCGCTCGCCGACCCGGAGCCGCCCGCGCCGGAGGGGCTCCCGGAGGCCTGGACCGCGAACCCGATCGACCGGTTCGTCTTCGCGCAGCTCCGCGAGGCCGGGCTGGAACCGAATCCGTCGGCGGACCGCCGCACGCTCGTCCGGCGGGCGACGTACGACCTGACGGGCCTGCCGCCGACGCCCGAGGAGGTCGAGGCGTTCGTCGCCGACCCCTCGCCCGACGCCTACGAGCGGTTGATCGATCGCCTGCTCGACTCGCCGCGGTACGGCGAACGGTGGGGTCGCCACTGGCTGGACGTCGCCCGGTTCGGCGAGAGCAACGGTTATGAGCGGAACGTGCTCATCGACGGGCTGTGGCCGTACCGCGACTACGTGATCCGGTCGTTCAACGAGGACAAGCCGTTCGATCGGTTCGTCCTCGAGCAACTCGCCGGAGACGTGCTCGGGCCGGGCGACCCGTCAGTCGAGGTCGGCACGTCGTTCCTCGTCTGCGGTCCGTACGACGACGTCGGGAATCAGGACGCGGCGGCGGCGGCCGTGATCCGGGCGAACACGATCGACGACATGATCCGTGCGACCTCCGAGGCGTTCCTCGGCCTGACGGTCGGGTGCGCCCGCTGCCACGACCACAAATTCGACCCGATCACCCAGGCGGACTATTACCGCTTCTACGCGGCCTTCGCCGGCGTCCGGCACGGCGCCCGCGAGATCGCCTCGCCGGAGCAGCGGGGGGAGCGGGACGCGGCGCTCGCCCCGCTCCTCGCCGGCCGCGGGGAACTCGAGGCGCGTCGGGCGGAGTTCGTCGCGGCGATCGCCGCCCGCGCCGAGGCGCACGCCGCCGAGCGGGAGGCGGGATGGACCCGTCCGCCCGCCGACCGGGGCGGCGTCGAGGAGCGGTTCGGGGCGACCGAGGCGAAGTTCGTGCGTCTGGTCGTCGCCGGGACCGACCGGTCCCCGGCGACGCCCTCCAACTTCCGGATCGACGAGTTCGAGGTCTATTCCGCCGGCCCGGACCCGCGGAACGTCGCCCTCGCCTCCGCGGGGGCGCGGGCGACCGGGGCGAGCCGCAGGGCCGACGATTTCCAGGACGCCTACGCCGCGGCGCTGGCGATCGACGGGCGGTCGTCGACGCGGTGGCACGCCCAGGAGCCGATCCTCACCGTCGAACTCGCCGCCCCGGCGACGATCGACCGCGTCGTCTTTTCGGCGGACCGGGAACGGCAGAGGCCGTCGGAGCCCTTCGCGGCGGAGTACCGGATCGAGGTTTCGGCCGACGGCGAGCAGTGGACGGCGGTCGCCGACTCGTCCGACCGCAAGCCGCTCGGCGACGACCACCGGCGACACCGCCTGTTCGAGGCGGAGATCACGCCCGACGAGCGGTCGCGGATCGCCGAGTTCGACGCCGAACTCGCCGAGGTCGGCCGCCAGATCGCCGCGGTCCCGACGTTCCCCTCCTGGTGGGTCGGGACGTTCTCGCTGCCGAAGGACCGCGACGTCCGCGTGTTCCTCGGCGGCGACCCGCAGCGGCCGGGCGACCCGGTCGCACCGTCCAGCCCGGCTGTGCTCTCGGAGGTGACGACCGGTTACCAGCTCGACGCCGACGCGCCCGAGCCCGACCGCCGGCTCGCGCTCGCGCGGTGGATCGTCCGCGACGACAACCCGCTCACCCCGCGGGTCCTGGCGAATCGACTCTGGCACTACCACTTCGGCACAGGCCTGGTCGCCACGCCGAGCGACTTCGGCGACATGGGGGCGCGCCCGAGCCACCCGGCACTGCTCGACTGGCTCGCCGCCCGGCTGCGGGCGGACCGCTGGCGCCTGAAGCCGCTGCATCGCCGGATCATGCTCTCGCAGACCTACCGCCAGTCGTCCGAGTGGCGGTCGGAGCCCGCCGCGGCCGATTCGGGCGATCGCCTGCTCTGGCGTTTTCCGCCCCGCCGGCTCGACGCCGAGGAGGTCCGCGACACGGTCCTCACCGTGTCCGGAAAGCTCGACCTGCGGGCGGGCGGGCCGGGATTCCGGCTCTACCGTTACCTCCAGGACAACGTCTCGACGTACGTCCCGCTCGACGAGCACGGCCCCGAAACCTACCGCCGGGCGGTCTATCACCAGAACGCCCGGGCGGCGTCGGTCGACCTGCTGGCGGAGTTCGACTGCCCGGACAACGCCTTCGCCGTCTCGAACCGCTCGTCGACGACGACCCCGCTCCAGGCGCTGACGTTGCTGAACCACCGTTTCACGCTCGACATGTCCGGGTGCCTCGCCGCTCGGCTCGAACGCGAGGCGGGCGTCGAACCGGCGGCGCAGGTCGACCGGGCCTTCGCCCTCTGCTTCGGCCGCCGGCCCGACGACGCCGAGCGGGGGGCGGCCGTCACGCTCGTCGTCGACCACGGCCTGCCCGCCTTCTGCCGGGCGATGCTGAACTCGACCGAACTCCTCCACATCGACTGAGGTCCCGGGCGATGTCCCTTCAAGAATCCGCAGCGCCGCCCGAGCCGGAGCTCTCCCGGCGGAGGCTGCTTAGCCGCGCGGGGGCCGGTCTTGCGGGGGCCGGTCTCGCCGGCATCGGCCTCGCGGACCTGCTGGCGCGGTCCGGGACGGCGGGCGAATCGGCGGGCGGCCCTGGATCCGGCCCTGGAGCGACGCACCACGCGGCCAAGGCGAAGCGGGTGTTGCAGATCTTCTGTCCGGGCGGCGCGTCGCACATGGACCTCTGGGAGCACAAGCCGGCCCTCGACGCGCACGACGGGGAGCCGCTGCCGGGGGAGCCGCTCGTCTCGTTTCAAGGTCGAAACGGTCCGCTCATGCGGAGCCCCTGGCCGTTTCGGCCGGCCGGCGAAAGCGGCAAGATGATCTCGTCGATGCTGCCGGGAATGGCCGAACACGCCGACGAGATCGCCTTCGTCCACTCGATGACGTCGGAATCGAACACGCACGGCCCCGGCTGCGTGTTCATGAACACCGGGCACACGTTCGAGGGCTTCCCGAGCGCGGGATCCTGGGTCGGCTACGCCCTCGGCAGCGCCAACGACAACCTGCCGACCTACGTCGCGATCCCCGACCTGCGGGGCGAGCCGCCGAACGGCAAAGCGAACTGGAGCAACGGCTTTCTGCCGGCCGAGCACCAAGCGGTCGTCCTCTCGGCCCAGCAGCCGATCCGCAACCTCGCCCGCCCCGGGTCGATCGCGCCGGCGACCGAGCGGGCGACCCGGGATTACCTCGAGTTTCTCAACGGCCGGCACGCGGAGGAGCGGCCGGGCGATTCGGAACTGCGGGCCCGCGTCGCGGCCTACCGGCTCGCGGCGCGGATGCAGCTCTCGGCCCCGGAGGTCGCCGATCTCTCCCGGGAAACCCGCGAGACGCACGCCCTGTACGGCACGGACGACGGGAACCGGCTCAAGGCGGCCTACGCCCGGAACTGCCTGCTCTCCCGCCGGTTGCTCGAGCGGGGCGTCCGGTACGTCAGTCTCTACTGCGCCTCGCGGGCCTCGGGGGTCGACGGACTTCTCAACTGGGACGCCCATAAGACGCTGAAGTCCGACTACGAACGGCACTGCCCGGTCTTTGACGGGCCGACCGCCGCGCTGCTCACCGACCTGAAGCGTCGCGGCCTGCTGGACGACACGCTCGTGCTCTGGACGACCGAGTTCGGCCGGATGCCGACCCGCCAGGAGGGCGTGGCCGGGCGGGACCACAACCCGGACGGCTTCACCTGCTGGATGGCCGGGGCCGGGGTGAAGGGGGGCGTCAGTCACGGCGCGACCGACGAGTTCGGCCGTCGGGCCGCCCTTGACCCGGTCACCGTCTGGGACTTCTACGCGACGGTCCTGCACCTGCTCGGCTTCGAGCACACGCGGCTCACCTGGTACAACAACGGCCTGGACCGCCGGCTGACGAACGTGCACGGCACGCTGATTCGCGACGTGCTGGCGTAGCGGGCCGATTCACTCCGCCGGCCTTTTCGCCTTCAGCTCGGCAGCGTTCGGGCCGGCGGCGGGGGCGGGTCGTCGCGACCGGCCATCAGATTCCAGTACGCCCACGACCGGGCGTCGTACACGCCGGCCGGCGCCGCGTCGAGGACCGCCCGCAGGTCCGCCACGGTCGGGAGTTGCTCCCGGAGCGCCGCCAGATCCGCCTCCCCGCCGTAGGTCAGCACGTGCGCCGCGAAGCGGGCCGTATCGGCCGTCGCCCGCCGGTCGTCGAAGGCGCCGGGGACGAGCCGCTCCCGCCGGCCGAGGTCCTGCCGTCCGTCGGTGATCGCCACGGTCGCCGCCCGGCCCGCCGCCCGGCGGGGGAGCGGGGGGCCGTCCGCCGGCGGCTCCGCAGCGGCCTTCGTCGCCGACCGACTGCTCCGCCGGGACGACGGAGCGCCGACGGCAAAACCGGTCACGGGGGCGACCGCGTGATCGACCGCAGGGCTCGCATCCACGACGCTGCATACGACTATGCTGTACGCTATGATGCGGGGCCTGCTCAGCGTCGATCACGCTCAACTCACCTGCAACCACTTCGGCCGCGACCTCCGGCGGACCGATGTGCATCGCTCGGTGGCGTAGGCGATCACTGCGGAATGCCACGGACAAAAGCGATGCTTCACATTCGACGTTTACTTTGTTCCAGCCTCGTCCTCTGTCTCGGGTTCGCCGGCGTCGCCGGCGGAGCGGAGCCGTTCGAGGGGTTCCTGGAAAAGCACTGCATTCACTGCCACGGCCCGCTGCTCGAGGAAGGAGACATCCGGATCGACCGGCTGTCGCGCGACTTCAAGTCCGGCGCCGACACGCATCACTGGGCGGAGGCGATCGACAAGGTCAACAGCGGCGAGATGCCGCCGGCCACGGAAGCGCAGCCGACTCAGGACGAAATCGCCGCGTTCGTGGCGAATCTGGACGCACGACTCAAGGAAGGCCGGGCGGCGCGAATGGCGGCGCGGCCGGCGGTGGCGCATTATCGACTGAGCCGGAAAGAGTATCAGAATACCGTCTACGATCTGCTCGGCGTGCGATACGACCCGACGAAGCCGGGCGAATTGAACGAGGACACGCTGTGGCACGGCTATGAGCGCATCGGCTCGCAGCTTTCGCTGTCGCCCTCGCATGTGGACCGCTATTACCGCGCCGCAGACCTCGTGCTGGATCGCGCCTTTCCCGCGGCGCCGGGCGAGGCTCGCACAGTCCGGAAGACCGCGGCGGAGTTGCGGTACGGCGGCGGAAAAGCCCAGCAGGCGGCGTTGGACCGCTTCGGCGTGAAGCGTCCGCTGCGTTATCTCCTGTACCCCGGCAACGTTCAGCCGGCGCTCGCTCCGCACTGGTTCGGCAGGACGGGGCCGGAGCAGAGCGGGCTCTATAAGTTCCGCGTCCAGGCCAGCGGAATCCGTCCGCCCGGCGGCCAGACGGCCCACCTCAGCGTCGGCGTGCGGACCGGCGAGGAGACCGTGGACGGGCTGATCGAATTCGACGTGACGGCGACGGAGGACGACCCGCAGGTTTATGAGTTCGAGGCGTTTCTCGAGATGCCCGCGACGCTGCATTTCTGCGTGGTCTCCACCGACGTGGTGGACCGCCGGCAGGGCGCGGCCTTCCGCAACGCCCTCGGCAGCAGTTCGTATATTTTTACGCACAGCAGCGAGACCGCGCTCCTGAACCCGAACGCGCCGCAGATGTTCGACGGCGACGGCAACGGGATCTTCTCCACGGTGATCCTGGACTGGATGGAATGGGAGGGGCCGCTGGTCACGGAGGAGGAAGCGTCTCGACGGCAGGGAGTCGTCCCGCCGGAGGACGCCGCGCCCGAGGCGGTCGCGGACTATCTCCAGCGATTCGCCGAGCGCGCCTGGCGACGCCCGGTGACGGTGGATGAACTGGAGAACTACCTGCAGTCCTACCGCGAGGAACGCGATGCGGGCGAAACGACGGCCGGCGCCTACCGGATCGCCCTGCAGGGCGTGCTGACGTCCAGAAACTTCCTCTATCTCGTCGAGGGCGACCCGACGGCCCGCGCACGACTGACCGACGCGGAACTCGCCGCGCGGCTCTCGTATTTCCTGTGGAGTTCGATGCCCGACGACGGCCTGTTCGCCGCGGCCCGGGACGACGCTCTGGAGGGCGAAGTCCTGGAAAAGGAAGTGGACCGGATGTTGGCGGACGGCCGCATCAACCGCTTTATCGATGATTTCTCGCGGCAGTGGCTGCAACTGCACCTTGTGGGGACGTTCCCGCCCGACAAGGCGCTGTACCCGACCTACGACGACTGGCTCGAAACGAGCATGCGGGCCGAACCGGTCGAATATTTCCGCGAGATGTTCGCGAAGAACCTGCCCGTCGAGGACTTTCTCGATTCCGACTGGACGATGGCGAACGCCCGGCTCTGCGATTTCTACGGACTGCCCGCCCCGAAGACGGGCGGATTCCAGCGCGTCTCGGTCAAGCCCAAGGACCATCGCGGCGGCCTGCTGACGATGGGCGCGGTGCTCGGGTTAACCTCGGACGGCACGCGCCATCGCCCGGTGCATCGCGGCGTCTGGGTCAGCGAAGCGATTTTCAATAAGACGCCGCCGCCGCCGCCGGCGAACGTGGACCCCATCGAACCGATTCCCCCCCAGGGAACCAAGATCACCATCCGCCAGAGAATTGAAGCCCACGCGAACAACGCGAGTTGCGCCGCCTGCCATCGGAATATCGATCCGTTGGGACTGGCGTTCGACCAGTACGACGCCGTCGGCCAGTGGCGAACCCGCGAGCAGGTGCCCACCGGCGTGGGCGAGGATCCCGTGGTCGACGCCTCCGGCGTGATGCCCGACGGCCAGACGTTCGCGGATTCGGCACAATTCAAACAGCTCCTGCTCGAAGACCGCGACGAGGTCGCGCGGGCCTTCATCGAGCATCTCTGCACGTACGCCCTGCGCCGCGTGCTGACCGTCGACGACCAGGACGGCGTCCAGGCCATCTTCGAAGAGGCGAAACGAGGCCAGTATCGGGTGAAAGACGTCGTGCGGGCCGTGGCCCTGTCCGACCTGATGAGAACGCGCTGAGAACGGAACGTGATCCCCCGGGACGGCCCCTCCGGGCGGTCCTGAACGCGACGACCAGGCCCTCGCCGACGCCTTGGAAAGGGCGTCCCGTAACCCGTCACCCGCCAAGCCTTTCCAAGGAACATCCCGATGTCGAACTTCCTTTCCCAATCCTGGCTGGTCGACCGCCGACACGCCCTGCGCGCGATGGGCACCTGCGTCGCGCTGCCCATGCTGGAATGCATGATCCCGCTGCGGGCGGCCGAGCGACAAACCGCCTCGCCGAAACGCAGCGCCTTCGTCTACCTCGCGAACGGCGTCCATTCGCTCAACTACCAGATCACCACGCCGGGCAGGGACTATGAGTTCTCGCGCTCGCTCAAGCCGCTGGAGAAGCACCGCGACGTCATCACGCCCATCAGCGGGCTGCATCATCCCGGCGCCATCAGCCATCACCACAACTGTATTTCCGTCTGGCTGACCGGCGGAAAACTCGGCCCGTCGGACCGCAATACGATCTCCGTCGACCAGCAGATGGCGGCGATCACCGCGGAGCACACGCGCTACCCCTCCATGGAGGTCGCCCTCACCGGGGAATCGTTGAGCTGGACGGCCGACGGCGTGCGCCTCCCCTCAATGCGGCGTTGCAGCGAGATCTTCGCGTCCCTCTTCGAGCAGCCCAAAGGCGGCGTCGCCGCTCAGCGCAGAGCCTTGCGCCGGAAGGCCAGCGTGCTCGACGACAACCTCGCGGAAGTCCGGCGGCTGGAGCGGCAGATCGGAGCGGCCGACAGGGGGCGCCTCGATCAATACCTCACTTCGGTGCGTGAGGCCGAGATCCGCACGCGGCGGGCCGACGCCTGGCTCGACACCCCGCTGCCGGAGATTTCGGAGTCTGACAAGAAGCGGACGAACCGCGACGTCCCCAAGACCCAGGCGGGCGATTATTTTCGCACCGTCTACGACCTGATGGTCCTCGCCTTCCAGACGGACGTCACGCGGGTGGCCACGTTCAGCCTGGGCGGGGAGGGGGACGCCTTCGCCATTCCCGAGATCGGCATCACCGAGTCGCGGCATCAGCTGAGTCACCACGGCGGCGACCTCGGCTACATGGAGAAGCTGACGAATTACGACACCTTCGCCATCGAGCAGTTCAGCTACTTCCTCACCCGACTGGCGGAGACGAACGATCTCAACGGCAGGCCGCTGTTAGGCTCGACGATGGCGCTCTTCGGCAGCGGCATGTCGTACGGTCACAGCCACGGCAACGCCAACCTCCCGCTGGTGCTCGCCGGCGGATCGGACCTCGGTCTGAAGCACGGCAGCCATGTCGACTTTAACCAGGGCCATTTCGAGGGCTATCAGCTGGACGAACCCGGCAAGCATTACTCGCTCTGCAGCCGCCCCGCGAACTCGGACGCCCATATGAGCAATCTGCTGTTGACGATGGCCCAGCGCATGGGCGTCGAAACCGACCAGTTCGGCGACAGCAACAAATCGATCGAACTATGACGCGAATTGACGCATCGTTCTGGGCGACGGCGCTGTGCCTGATCGCGACCCTGCTGGCGCCCGCGGTCTCCGCGGCGGAGGACCCGTTCCGCCCGGAACCCGGGACGTTTCCTCCGTTGGAGAAAGCGCACGCCTACCGGGGCGAACTGGTCTTCGTGGACCACGCCAACCGCCGCGGCAGCCTGCGGGTGGCCGGGACGGGCAAGTTTTATCGCAACGACCCGCAGCCCTTCGCGATGCTGCCCTACGGCGTCGTGCGGTATCACGGGGCGCCGGCGGATCTCCGGGACGTCCCGCTGGGGACCGTGCTGCACGTGCGGGCCTTTCTGCCGCCCGACCCGAAGCTCTCCGCCGTGCCGGTGTTGCCGGTCGACAACAAGGAGAAAGACGCGGGCCACTATCGCGGCACGGGGACGGCGCCCGCGGAGAACCACGTGCTCCTGCTCGAAGACGAGCCCAGCCACTGCCTGCGCGCGGGATTGGTCTGGAGGCTGAAAGCGGTGGAGCTCAAGAACGACGCCGGAACGATCGTCGCCCGCCGCGCGCCGAGGGCCGGCGGAGACGGCGCCTCCGAGGATGAAGAGTTGACGTTCGACGCCGCCACCCGCATCTGGCGCGGCCGCGAGCGGATTCGAGTCGCGGACCTGGTGGCCGAAGACGCGTGGCCGGTTAGCGGCAAGAAGGATCTCGGCGGGCAGGAGGTCCTGCTCGGGATCACCTGGAAGCCGGCGCCGGGGGACGGGTTGAGCGGGGCGTTCACCCAATTTCATATCTCGGACATCTGGCTGGACGACGACTCCCTCCAACAGGCGGCCTATTTTCAAACCGAGACGCACAAAGCCTTCATCCGCAGCCGCTGGATGCCGGCCCGGGTCGACGCCGTCGAGTACGACGAATTCGGCCGCGCGACCGTCGCCGCGACGCTGTTCGGCGGCATGGACCCCTCCCTGTACGCCGACTTCCAGCCGGGCGTCGGCGCGCAGATGAACGGCGCCGAGAACACCTTGAAACACACGGCCGGTCACTACGGGCCCTCGCACGTGGCGTCCAACGGCACAATCCTTGAAGTCACCCGAGAGGAGGGAGAGATTCCTCTGGGCAGCAGCGGCGTCCAGATCCGTTTCGAGACCGACCTGATCATCGAGGGCATTCGCCCCGGCCGGGTCGTCCGCGTCCGTCCGGAGAGCTGGCCGAAGATGCAGGTGCCCCGCGAGGAATATCTGTTCAATCCCGGCCACGAAGACCGGTTCCCGACTCCCGACCTCTTCCCGGAATACTGATGCGGGAACACCGCCCGATGACGCCGTTCCGTTCGACCTGCCGGGTCGCCGCGATCTCCCTCGGCGCGTTCCTGCTCGCGAGCGCCGCCCACGCCCAGGACGAACCCTTCCGCCCCGAAGTCGGCACGTTTCCCCCCCTGGAAATGGCGCACTCCTATCGGGGCGAATTGACGTTCGTGGATCATCCCAACCGCCGCGGGAGCCTTCGCGTGCAGGGGGAGGGGATGTTCTTCCGCAACGATCCGCATCCCTTCGCGCTGCTCCCCTACGGCGTCGTGCGCTATCACGGGGCGCCGGCCGATCTCCGGGATATTCCGCTGGGGACCGTGCTGCACGTGCGGGCCTTTCTGCCGCCCGAGCCCGAGATCTCGGCCGTGCCGGTGTTGCCCGTCGACAATAAATCGAAGGACGCCAACCATAACCGCGGCGCCGGGATCTTCCCGGCCGAGAACCACGTCCTCCTGCTCGAAGACGAACCCAGCCACTGCCGGCGCGAGGGATTAGTCTGGAACCTCAAGGAAGTGGACCTCAACAATCACGCGGGGACGATCGTCGCCCGCCGCGGACCGAAAGACGGCCAGGCCGGCGAGGCCGGCGAGGAAACGCTGACCTTCGACGCCGCGACTCGGATCTGGCTCGGCCGCGAACTCCTCGGCGTCGAGGACTTGGTCGCCAACGGCCTCTGGCCCGCCAGCGGCAAGAAATCACTCGACGGGCAGGCCGTCCTGCTGGGGATCACCTGGAAGCCCACGCCGGACGGCGTATTCACGCGGTTTCATATCTCGGACATCTGGCTGGACGACGCGGCGATCGAGCGCGCCGCCCGCCGTCAGACCGAAACGCACAAAGCCTTCATCCGCAGTCGCTGGATGCCCGCCTGGGTCGACGCCGTCGAGTACGGCAAGTTCGGCCGGGCGACGGTGACGGCGACTCTGTTCGGCGGGATGGACGACTCCCTCCTCGCCGATTTCCAGAAGAACGTCGGCGTGCATATGAACCCGGTCGAGAACACGTTGAAGCACACCCACGGCGCCTACGGCCCGTCGCACATGGCCTCGCGAGGAACCCTCGTGGACGTCGCGAAGACGGACGGTGAGGCGCCTCTGGGCAGCAGCGGCGTTCAAATCCGGTTTGAAACCGACCTCATCGTCGAAGGCATCCGCCCGGGCCGGGTCGTCCGCGTCCGTCCCGCGAACTGGCCGCAGGTGCAGGTGCCCCGCGAGGAATATCTGGGCGACGGCAGCCCCGAAGACCGCTTCCCGACGCCGGACATTTTTCCCAAGTACTGACGCCGGACGCCCCGCGGCCGGCGGCGGCGGGAACGCGGCGACCGCCGCGTTCTGCAGGCTCGACAATCCAGTTCACTCTTCGCCGAGTTGCCGCAGCGCCAGGTTCCTGCCTGCCGACGCCTCGTGTCTGACGGGTCGATCACGCAGCCGGATCTGCCCGTGCTCGATCGAATCTCTCGATCGCCGAGGTGCGTGTTGCTGACGACGACGAAGGAGAGCTTGGGCAGCCGCGAGCCCGCCGCCGGAAGGTTGGCCGGCGAATCCGCGACCCCGGCCGTCAGCGCGCCGCGGCGGGGTTCCGGGCGGCGGCGCTCTCCGCCGCGAGGGCGTCCGGGATCCGCCAGAGCTGCACCAACAGGTTCTTCCCGCCCGCGACCGAGGCGACGTGTTCGCCGTCCGGGGCGTACGCGGCGGCCTGGCCGCCGCCCGGCAGCCGTTGGCGGGCGAGTTCGGCGCCGGTCGCCACGTCCCAGAGGCGGAGAGTGTTGTCGCGGGACAGCTCCGGCGTCCAGGCGTCGTTGAGGTACTGACTGCCGCTGCACGAAAGCAGCCGGGTCCCGTCCGGGGAGAACGCCACGGCGTTGATCTGACCGGCGTGACCGACGAGCCGGCGGACCTCCTCGCCGCTCGCCAGGTCCCACAGGCGGACGACGGCGTGTTCCGGGTCGTCCCAACGGAGTTCCTTCACCTGCACGGCTTCGTGTCCGGTGGCGAGCGTGCGGCCGTCGGGGGAGAGGGCCGCGGACTTGATCGAACTGTGCTTTCCGCTGAACCGCCGCAGGAGTTCGCCCGTCGCCGCGTCCCAGACGGAGACGCCGTCCTCGGCCGCGTGGTGGACGGAGACGACCCGCGCCCCGTCCGGGGTGAACATCACTTCGTGCACCGCCCCGTACCCGTTGTCGGTGGGCGGCGGCTCGGCCTGCCACAGTTCCCGCCCGGTCTCGACGTCCCAGACCCGCACGGTCAGGTCGCCGCGGTCCTTGCGGACCCAGTTGGAACTGCCGGAGGCGAGGCGTGTGCCGTCCGGGGAGACGGCCAGGCGCTCGACGAAGCCGGTGTGCCCCTCGAACCGACGAACGACCTCGCCGCTGTTCAGGTCGGACAGCAGAATCGCGTCCCCCTTGCCGGCGGTGACGACCCGTTGGCCGTCCGGCAGGACGACGGCGGCGTGCACGCTGCGGCCGTCGTGCCCGGTCAGTTCCCGCCTCCGCCGGCCGTTGCGGGCGTCCCAGACGAACGCCCCGTCCGCCCCGCCGGTGACGAGCGACCGCCCGTCCGGGGTGTAGGCGAGGGCGAGGACGAAGTCGCTCAGTGCCTCAATCCGCACGTCCTCGACGAGGGACGGGGGTTCGGGCGGGCGCCCCGCATGGTCGTCGGCGGGCGGAACGGCGTCGGCTGCGCGGGGGCGGTCGTCCGTGAAATCCCACAGCCGCAGTGCGTAGTCGCCGGTGCGGACGGACTTCTCCCCGTCCCAGTAGCCGCCGCCCCCGGTGAGGAACCCCCGGCCGTCCGGCGTCGGCGTGACGTGGAGGACGGTTTTGTCCGGGCGTGCGAGCCGGGCCAGTTCCTCGCCGGAATCCAAGTCCCAGAGCGTCAACACATCGTCCAGACCGCTGGTGAGGGCGCGTCGGCCGTCCGGCAGGACGGCGACGGAGTTGACGGCGTCCCCGTGCCCGCGGAACCGCCGCAGCGTCGTGCCGTCGCCCGCGTCGAGGAGGGTCAGCCAGCCGCCGCTGTCGCCGACCAACAACCGGGCGCCGTCCGGGGAGAACGCCAGGTCCAAGGTGGAGCGGTTGCCGAGGTCCCTGCTCCAAACCGCGGCGCCGTCGTCGAGGTTCCAGACGACGATCTCGCCGTCCCGTCCGCTGCTGTGCCAACCCGCGGCCGCCCGCATGCCGTCCGGCGAGAGGGCCAGGCAGAGCGAACCGACGTCGGACCCCTCCTTTGGCATCGGCGGCGGCGGGGCCAGCGTGCGCACCAGCTCCGCGGTGGCGGCGTCGAGGACCACCGGCCCGCCCCGCAGCCGGGAGGCGACGACCCGCGAGCCGTCCGGGGTGAGGGCGAGCGCCGACGCGAACTGATTCGGGGCCCCGCCGAGATCGCCCGCCTGGCGGACGAGCGTGCCGTCTTCCAGGTCGTACCAGCGGACCCCGGCCGGGTTGGCGGTGCCGACGATCGCGAACCGTGCGTCCGCCGTCACCGCGACGGCCTTCACCGCCGCCCCCGTTTCGATCGTCTTCAGCAGGGCGCCGGTCTCCAGGTTCCAGACGCGGAAGCGGTGTTCCTCGCTGCCCGAGATCGCCCGCCGGCCCTCGTCGTACACCGCGATCGCGTTGACCGAGGAGGCGTGGCCGGGGAACGTGCGGACGAGGGCGAACGAGCCGTCGGCGGCGTTCGCGTCCGCCGTCTCCGCGCCGGACAGCCGCCAGAGGCGGACGTCGTAGTCGCGGGGGTCGGGTGCCGGCCGGCCGCCTAGCGTGTTGCGGGCGCGTCCCCCGCCGGTCGCCAGCAGGGCGCCGTCCGGCGCGAGGGCGAGGTGAGCGGCATGCGGGCCGTCCAGGGGGCGCTCCGCGAGCAGCCGCCCGGACTCGACGTCGTACAGCCGCAGCGCGTCGTCCTTACCGGCGGCGAGCAGCCTCCGGCCGTCGCCCAGGAAGCGGACCTCGGCGGTCGGGCCGGGAGTCTCGATGAGGCGAATCAGCGTACCGTCGGCCGCGTCATAGATCGGGATCTGCGGCCGGGTAATCGCGGCGGCAAGCCGCGTGCCGTCCGGCGAGTAGCGAACGTCGACGACCGCCGCCCGCTCCAGCGAGACGGTCGCGTGGAGGGCCGCGCCGTTCAGGTCCCGGGTCATGATCTGCGGCCCGCGGCTCGAACAGGTGACGAACGTGCGGCCGTCCGGGGCCCACTCCCCGCCGAACACCTCGTCTTCGCCCTGCCGGAACTCGTTCAGGCGTTCGCCGCTGGCCGGGTCGAACAGCAACCCCACGCCCTGCTGGCCGGTCGCCAGCAGCCGGGAGCCGTCCGGCGAGTACGCCAACCCGTGCACCAGCCCCGGCGGGCCGTCCAGCAGGTGGACCCGCTCTTTCGTCTCCAAGTCGACGATCTCGATCTGGGCCGACTCCGTGACCGTGACGTACCCGAGGGCCGCCTGCGTCCCGTCCGGCGAGACCGCGACGGCCGAGACCCAGTGCGGGCAGTCGCGGCGGTACAGTTCCTCGCCGCTCGCCGCGTCCCAGATGCGGAACGTCTGATCCGCCGAGCCGGTGGCGAGCCGCCGCCCGTCCAGGAAGAACGCGAGATCTCGCACGGCGTCCGTGTGGCCGCGGAGCGAGGCGACCGGCTCGAACGTCGCGTCGCCAGCCGTCGCGGTCCCGCCGTCGGCGGACCCTCCGGCGCCGGGCGGCGGCCACAGGGACACCCAATCGCCGACGGCGATTGGGCGCTCCGCGTCGTACTCGAGGACGCGGACCTCCGCCCGCCCGTCCGACGGAACGCGGACGGCCTCGACCCAGGCTTTGATGTAGCTCGGCGGAACGCCGGCATCGGCCCGGGGGTGAACGGCGAACGCCGCGCCCGGCCGCAGGCCGGCCGGCTCGTCAAGTTGAATCGACGCCGTCCCCGCGGCCGGGTCCGCCCCGACGACGACGCCCAGCCGCCGGGGGGGGGCAGTCGGCTCTCCCGCGAACGCCCCGGTCTGTCCGCCGGCCCGCCCGGCGGGCTCCCGCCCGGCGGGCTCCCGCCCGGCGGGCTCCCACCCGACGTTCACGACCTCCCGGCCGTTCCGTTCGACGGTGACCAGTTCCGTGAACTCGCGGCCGTCCTTCGTCGCCTTCACCTGATAGGTGCCGGGCTTGAGTCGGATCTCGCTCAGGCCCGTGCCGGTGAGGACTACGTCCTCGCCCTCAATCGTCACGCCGACGTCGGGGTCGTTCGTGCGGATCGCCAGCGTGCCCTCGCCGCGGACGAGGCGGACGACGGTGGGGATCACCTCCGTCACGCCGGTCGCCTCGGTCGTTCCCCCGATCAGTAACACGGCCGCCAACGCCGCGGCGGCGACCGTCCACCGCCGCCCCCGCCCGGCGCGGGCCGTCGACGGGAGGCCCGCCGCCGGCCGCGGACGCTCGGCAGCGTCGGGGTTCTGCATCTCGGCCAGACGACCGCCCAGCAGGGCGGCGACCTCGGCGGCGGAGGCGAACCGCTTTCCCGGGTCCTTTTCCAGCAGGCGGTCGACGATCTCCGTCAGCCACGGCGGCACGTCCGGGTTCACCTCGCGGATCGGCCGGGGCGTCGCGTCGCAGACCTTCCGGAGGACCGTGAGCGTGGACTCCCCGCGGAACGGCGGCCGCCCGGTGCACATCGCGTACAGCACGGCGCCGAGGCTGAACAGGTCGCTGCGGGCGTCGACCGGGCGGCCCTCCGCCTGCTCCGGCGACATGAACTGCGGGGTGCCGGCGATCTCCCCGGTGCGGGTGATCGCCACGTCGTCGGCGGCCCGGGCCAGGCCGAAGTCCGTCAGCTTGACCCGCTCCACGCCGTTCTCCAACAGCACGTTGCCGGGTTTGACGTCCCGGTGAATCAGCCCCTGGGCGTGGGCCGCGGCGAGGCCGGCGGCGACCTGCGAACCGATTCGCAGCGCCTCCCGGACCTCCAGGGCCCCGTCGGCGTCCAGCTTGTCCTTCAGGGAGCGACCGGCGACGTATTCCATCACGAGAAACGGCGTCGGCCCCTCCGGCCCGGCGCCCCCCGGCTCCACCGCGTGAATCGTGACGACGTGCGGATGCGTCACCGCGGCGGCGGCCCGCGCCTCCCGGGCGAAGCGGCGGCGGGCGGTGGGGTCGGCGGCCAACTCCGGGGCCAGCGCCTTGATCGCCACGATGCGGTCCAGGTGCGGGTCCCGGGCCCGCAGCACCACGCCCATCCCCCCGCGGCCGACCGTCTCCAGGACGTCGTAGCCCCCGAGTTTCTGGGCCGAATTGAGGGGGACGCCCGGCGCCACGTCGTTCGTCGCCCCGGCGCTCGGCTGCGGATCGGCCGTGTCCGGAGCGTTGACGACCGTCGCGGTGGAATGCCGGGCGGCGGTCCGGTCGGAGGGCGCCGTGGCCCGGGCCGCCGCGGGCCGATCGAGGGGGCCGCCGGGCGTTCCATGCGCCGCCAGCAATTCCTCCACCTCCGCCCGCAGGGCCGCGTCGCCCTCGCAGCGGGCGTCCAGCAGGGCGGCCCGTTCGCCCGGGTCGTCGAGTTCGGCCGCCTGAAGGAACAGGGATTGAACGTCGGGCGGGGGGGCGGGCATCACATGGCTCCGGGTCAACGGGGTCTCTCGGTCGTGCGCCAACCGGAGGCGGGCGTGCTCACGGAAAGTGCGAACGACTCAAACTTCGTCCGCCCGGTCCTCGGTCGGGCGGTCCTCGGTCGGGCGGTCGCCGGGCGATGCGTTGCCGTTCAGGGCGCGGTGCAGCCACGCCCGGCCGAAGGTCCAATCCCGCACCGCGGTGGCGCGGGAGACGTCGAGGGCCGCGGCGGTCTCCTCGAAGCTGAGACCGGCGAAGTACCGCAGCGTGACGACCGAGGCCGCCCGCGGATGCTCCGCCTCGAACCGTTTGAGGGCGGCGTCCAGCGCCAGCAGGTCGTCCGGATCGTCGTCCCGGTCGCTCGCCAGTTCGATCGCCGGCACATGGTCGAAGTCGACCCGCCGCCGATCGCCGCCCCGCTTGAGCCGGGCTTTGCGGCGGGCGTTCTCCACGAGGATTCGTCGCATCGCCTCGGACGCCGCGGCGAAGAAGTAGCCCCGCGTCGAGCGGATGCGGCCCTCGTCCGCCGCCGATCCGTCTCCGGCCGAATCGCGTTCGGAGGAGCGGACGAGCCGCAGGTACGCCTCGTGCACCAGCCCGGTCGCCTGCAACGTGTGGCCGGCCGCCTCGTCGCTCATTTGCTTCCGGGCGATCCGGCGTAGCTCGTCGTAAACCAGCGGCAGCAACTCGTCCGCGGCGGCGGCGTCGCCGGCTCCGAAACGGTCGAGTAGTCGCGTCACGTCGCTCATCGCCTCGCCTTGCCGCACATCACGCTACGGCGACATCGGTCCCCACGCGACCGTTCGGTCTCCCGCCGGGCGCCCGGCGCGTCCTCCCCGTGGCTGCCCGTTTGCGGTCGACGGCCCGTTCGCGGTATCGCTAGGGGCGTGCGGTCGCGGATGGCGCGACCGTCGTCAACCTCCCTCACCGCTCGGACGGGTTCGTCGTGGAGCTTCCCGATCGCATCGCCGACGAAACCGCGTTGGAGGAACTGCTCAGCCGCCCGACGCCCGCGGTGGTCGACGTCTTCCGCCGGCTGCGGGGCGATCTGGCGGTGCTCGGTAGCGGGGGGAAGATGGGCCTGTCGCTGGTGACGATGGCCTGTCGGGCGCGGGACGCGGCGGGGAGTTCGGCCAAAGTGTTCAGCGTAAGCCGCTTCGGCGACGCGGCGGTGCGGCGGCAACATGAGGCGGCCGGGGCGGAGACGGTCGCCTGCGACCTGCTCGCGGAGGACGCCGCGGACCGGCTGCCCCCGGCCGCCCACGTGGTCTACATGGTCGGGCTGAAGTTCGGCACCGCGGAGCGGCCGGACCTGACGTGGGCGGCGAACACCGTCGCGCCGCTGCAGGCGACGCGGGCGTACCGCGACGCCGACGTCGTGGCCTTCAGCACGGGCAACGTCTACGACGTCACGGCGGCCGATTCGGGCGGGAGCGTGGAGACGGACGCGCTGGAGCCGCGGGGCGAATACCCGAACGCGGCCGTGGCCCGCGAGCGGCTGTTCGAATACGCCTCCCGCGAACGGGGCACGCCCGCGGTCCTGCTCCGGCTGAACTACGCGCTCGAACCCCGCTACGGCGTGCTGGTGGATCTGGCCCAGCGGATCGCCGCCGGGACGCCGATCGACCTCGCGACGGGATACTTCAACGGCATCTGGCAGGGGGACGCCAACGCCGCGGCGCTGCGCCTGCTGGAGCATGCGGGCAGCCCGCCGCTGGCGATCAACGTCACCGGCACGCAAACGCTCGCGGTCCGCGACGTCGCGACCCGCCTCGCCGAGCGGATGGGCCGGCCCGTCGCCTTCACCGGCGAACCGGCCCCCGCCGCCCTGCTGTCCAACGCCGCCCGGGCGACGGCGTTGCTCGGCGAGCCGGACACCCCGATCGAACGCGTGATCGACTGGGTCGCCGACTGGATCGCCCGCGGCGGGCGGACGCTGGGCAAACCGACCCGCTTTGAAGTCCGCGACGGGCGGTATTAAGTTCGTCGCGGTCGGCGGTCGCTCGACGCTGGAATGAGGCCCATGTCCCACTCCGCCGAAGCTCCCCGCTGGGTCCGCGACGCCCTGCAGGCGGGGCTGGTGATCCCCGCGCACCCGCTCGCGCTGTCGGCGGACGGCGTCTACGACGAGCGCCGCCAACGGGCCCTCACCCGCTACTACGCCGCGGCCGGCGCCGGCGGCGTCGCCGTCGGGGTGCACACGACGCAGTTCGCGATCCGCGACCCCGCGCACAACCTGCTCGAACCGGTCTTGCGAACCGCGGGCGACGCGCTCGACGAGATCGAGCGGAACGGCGGCCCCCGCTTGGTCCGCGTCGCGGGGGTCTGCGGGCCGACGCCGCAGGCCGTGCGCGAGGCGGAGTTGGCGAGGTCGCTCGGCTACCACGCCGGGCTGCTCTCGCTCGCGGCGCTGCCGCAGGCCGACGACGACGCCCTGATCGCCCACTGCCGGGCAGTCGCGGACGTGATCCCGCTGTTCGGGTTCTACCTCCAGACCGCGATCAGCGGCCGGCCGCTGGGCGAAGCGTTCTGGCGCCGGTTCGCCGCGATCGACAACGTGCTCGCCATCAAGATCGCCCCGTTCGACCGCTATCAAACGCTCGACGTCGTCCGCGGCGTCGCGCGGGCGGGGCGGGCCGGGGAGATCGCGCTGTACACCGGCAACGACGACCACATCGTCGCGGATCTGCTCACGCCGTTTTCGACGCGGGTCGGCGGCGTGACGGTTACGCAGCGAATGGTCGGCGGGCTGCTGGGGCACTGGGCCGTCTGGACCCGCCGGGCGGTCGAGACGTTCGACCGCGTGCAGGCCCTCCGCACAGGGGCCACGCCGCTGACGCCGGCGGCGCTCGCGTTGGACGCCCAGGTCACCGACTGCAACGCGGCGCTGTTCGACCCGGCCCACGGGTTCGCCGGCTGCGTCCCGGGGATCAACCACGTGCTGCACGGCCAGGGATTGCTCGCCTCGGACCGGTGCCTGGATCCGCACGAGCGACTCTCGCCGGGGCAGGCCGAGCGAATCGCCCGCGTCCGCCGGGACCACCCGCACCTCATCGACGACGAGTTCGTCGCCGAACGTCTGGACGCGTGGCTGTCCTGAGCGCCGCCCTGCGGTCCCTCAGTCCCGGGACGCGGGGGACCGTTCGTCCGCGCCGGTCGCTCTCGTCGCTCGGGCAGCCCGGGTAGAATGCGACGACCCCGCTTCGTCCAAGCGGCCGCCGACGGAGGGAAACGTCGCCCGCCGCCGGGCTCGGCGGAGCTTCTGTTCCTGTTCCAAAGCCGGAGCGCGACCATGCGGCGAGTTGCTGTTTCCCTGGCCGCGCTCCTGGGGCTGCTGACGCCGAACGCGGCGGACGCCGGCGTCGGCGACCCCCAGGTTCGCACCGACCATCCTTGGTACCCGGGGGAACTGTCGTGCTCGACCTTCGAGCGGCTGGAGGCGACGCAGGCGGACCTCTACCGCCGCGTCGTGGGAGACGTTCCGAGCGCCGACGAGCAAAAAGCGCTCGCCGCCTGGCTCTGGCGGAATACCCATTACTGGCACGGCGAGGAGGGCGTCGAAGACCTCTGGGGGGAGGGGTTTCGGCAGGGCGGCGACTCCGCGACGCGCGACTATTGGACCGGGTTGTTCGCGCACGGCTTCGGCCTCTGCGGCACGACGCACGCCCAGTGGTCGGCCGAACTGCACGCGCTGCTGGGGCACAATCGGGGCCGGACCGTCGGCACGGCGGGGCACAATTCGTTCGAGGTCTTTTTGAAAGGCGGTCCCTACGGAGACGGCCGCTGGGCCCTGCTCGATCACGATCTGTCCACCGTCATCTTCGATCGCGAACAGGATCGATTAATGTCGATCGCCGACGTGCAGCGCGATGATCGACGGCTGGCGAAACGCTCCGCCGCCGAGGCGCAACGCGGCTGGCTGGTCTGCGGCCTGCATCCGGACGACGGGGCCGTCTACGCGGATTACCGCTCGGCCGAGTATTTCCCCGGCTACAGCGGAGCGCCGCCCATGACGCATCTGCGGCGCGGCGAGTCCCTGCGCCGCTACCTCCAACCGGGACTGGACGACGGGAAGACGTTCGTCTTCTGGGGACGCAATTATCAAACGGCGGGAATCCCCGGGCCGGAGCGTTCGCGGACCTGGGTGAATCAGCCCGAGACGATGTACGGCTCGGAAGACGGCGCGGAGTATCGGCCGGGGCAGGCCCGGTTCGCCAATGCGGTGTATGTCTACGAGCCCGACTTTCGCAGCGGCGACTATCAGGAAGGCGTGATCGCAGAAGACGCCCGGCAGATCACCTTCGAATTTCAAACGCCCTATATCATCGCCGCGACTCCGCCGAACGACGCCGCCTGGGGGATCTACGACGCCGGCTGCCGCAACGGCTTGGCGGTGCAGGGCGAGGCCGAGTGCGAGACGGCGATCTCCACGGATCGCGGCGCGAACTGGACCGCCTGCGGACGGCTGACCGGACGACTGGACCTCACCGACCAGGCCAAGGGCTTTCGGCAATATTGGCTGCGGTTCTCGCTCCCGGACGCTCCGGCGGACTCGAACGCACCGCCGGGCGCCGTCGCCGCCACGCTCGCGGACGCGGGCCTGAAGATCATCACCGTCTGTCAGGCGAACGGATCGACGATCCCGCGGCTCCGCGACGGCCGGACGGAGATCGAGTTCCTCGCCTCGGGGCGGGCCGTCACGTCGATCGGACCGACGCGGCCGCAGGCCGACGCCCACCGGATCGCCAGGGACTTCGGCACGCCAACGGTCACGCTGGCCGCCGAGGCGCCGCGGGGCCGCCCCGCCGTCGCGATTCATGCCGCCGCACACGTCGCCTCCTCAAACCCGCCCAGTCCCGACGTGACGTACGAGATCGAATACTCCGCCGACGCCGGCGCCAGTTGGCGGCCCGTGGTGGAGGACTGGCGAATCACGCGGCGCGGCGACGAGCCCGGCGACTTCTGGTCGCAAAGTTTTTGTTGGGGCGACGTTCCGTTGGAGGAGCCGACGAGCGGGCCGCTCCAGGTTCGCTTCCGGAATACCGGGGGCAAGAAATATCTGCGGGCAGAAATGCACCTCGTCTACGAACCGCCCAGCCGGGACGCGACGGAGGTCACGTTCGCCTGGGAGGACGACGGGGGCGAGCAGACGGCTTCGCACCGCTTCACGGGCGCGACGGGCGAATCGCAGACGTGGACGCTGGCCGCCGGCCGGAACGTGCGGACCCGCTGGGTCGAATATCGCCCCGTTCCGTCTCCGTAGAGTGTCCCGACTCACCTCGGTCTATCCACGCAGGAAATCAGGCGAACGACCATGACCCAATTCCGGCTGACGAATCTGCTTTTCCTCCTCTGCGGCGGCGTCGTGAGCTGCGGGGGCGTGGCGTCCGCCGGGGCGGAGCAGGTTCCGGAGGCGCCCCGCATCGACAGCGTCGGGATGGCCGAATCCCAACCGCACGCAACGGACGCGGCAGTGATCTGGTACGACGACTTCGACGACCCTGCGACGCAGCGGCAATACCCGGAGCGGAGCGGGGAGACGACCGACGCGACGCGGTTCGGCGACCGGGGTAGGTCGCTTCAGATGGACTATCGCAAGGACGAACGCGGGACCGGCGGCCGGAAACTCTTCTTCGGGGATTCGCCCGTGTACCCGGCGCAGGCGGTCCGCCCGGAGGAGACGTTCACCGACGTGTATTGGCGCATCTACGTGCGTCATCAGCCCGGCTGGACCGGCGGCGGTCCGGCGAAACTCTCCCGCGCCACGAGTCTGACGCCGCCGGGCTGGCGACAGGCCATGATCGCGCACGTCTGGAGCAGCGGCGAGGCCCTCACGCTGGACCCGGCCACGGGCGTGCGCGGGGATCGCGTGGTGACGACCAAATACAACGACTTCGCCAATCTCAAATGGCTGGGCAACAAGCCGGCGTCGCAATTCCAACTTCACAGCCGCGAAGAATCCGGCCGCTGGGTCTGCGTCGAGGCGCGGGCGAAGCTGAACTCGCCCGGCAAAAACGACGGCCTGAACCAACTGTGGATCGACGCGCGGCTGGAGGCGGAGCGACGCGATCTCGACTGGCGGGGCGGCTACGCCGACCGCGGGATCAACGCCGTCTTTCTGGAGGCCTACTGGAACGACGGCTCCCCCGTCGACCAGTCGCGCTGGATCGATAACTTCGTGGTCTCCACCGAGCCGATCGGTCCGGTCGTCTGTCCGCGGAATCCGGTTTTATTCGTCACGCCAAATCACGGCCCGGGCGGCCAGAGAAGTTGGGAAGCGGAGATCGCGAACGATCCCGCCGGCCAGTCGGTGGTCTGGACGTCCCGCCCGCTGCGGGGAACCGACCGCGTGCGCGTTGGCCCGGACACAGGACAGTTCGTCGGTTCGCTGGCCGGGGCCAATCAGCTCGACGCGTCCCAGGTGTACTTTGTCCGCGTTCGGCAGCAAGGCGCGACGGGCCCGTGGTCGGCCTGGAGCCCCTGGCATCAGCCGTTCCGGACGCTCTGAGCGGCGCTTGCGGCCGTCGGTCGCCGAGCGAACGACCTGCCTCGGAGCGGATCAATTCCAAGCGGCGCCGATGCGGCTCTGCGGTAAGAACGATCGACCGTGACATCGCATCCGCCGGTGTGCGAGGGCGGCGGCACGGGGCTCGCCTTCGTTCGGTCCCGACCGCTGGTCTCCTCCGCGTCGCGCTCGCGAACGAGGTTCGACGCGGACCGGGGCGCACGCGGCGATCAGCCTGCCAGCCAGTGGACGCGACGTCGAGCGACGATCTAGAATGACCGACGCGGCGGCCTGCCGCTCAACCAAGACAGGAAGCAATGAAGGTCAGTCGTTCTGCCCTGCGCAGCGGCGTCGGGGCTCTCGCGGTTATCGCCCTATTCGCGACGCCGGCCGTGGGCGCGCCGGACGGGGGCGAGCGGCATTTCGGGTCGGCTGTGGCGCCGCTGCTGGCCAAGCACTGTCTCGAATGCCACAGCCCCGCCGTGACGGAAGGGGGGCTGGACCTGTCGCAGGCCGCGACCGTGTCCACGGGGGGCGACAGCGGCGCGGCGATCGTCCCCGGCAAGCCGGACGAGAGTCTGCTGCTGGAGAGGGTCCGCTCGGGGGACATGCCCCTGGATCGTCCGCCCCTGTCCGAAGCGGAACAGGAGATCCTGAAACGATGGATCAAGGACGGCGCCCGATGGGGCGGGGCGGCCATCGACCCCGTCGCCTATTCCAGCGATCGGCGCGCCGGCTATGACTGGTGGTCGCTGCAGCCGATCGCTCGCAACGCAGCACCTCAACTCGCGGATCCGGACTGGGTCCTCAACGACGTCGATCGCTTTGTGCTGGCGAGGCTCGACGCGCAAAAGCTGCGACCCGCGGCGACGGCGGATCGGCGGACGCTGATCCGTCGCCTGTATTTTGATTTAATCGGTCTGCCGCCCGAGCCGGAGGCGGTCGAGGCGTTCGTCAACGACGCCTCCCCCGACGCTTACGAGGCGCTCGTCGACCGGTTGTTGGACTCGCCGCATTACGGCGAGCGCTGGGCGCGGCATTGGCTGGACGTCGTCCGCTTCGGCGAGACGCAGGGATACGAACGCAACCGCATCCGCGACAACGCCTGGCGCTACCGGGACTGGGTCGTTCAGGCGTTCAACAACGATCTGCCCTACGACGAATTCGTTCGCCTCCAGATCGCCGGCGACGTGCTGCGTCCCGGCGATTACGACGCCTTGACCGCGACCGGCTATCACGTCTGCGGGACGTGGGACCAGGTGGGACACGTCGAAGGGTCCGCCATGATGCGGACCGCCGCCCGCTGGGATCACCTGGAGGATCTGGTCGCGACGCTCGGCCAATCGTTCCTGGGGCTGACCGTCCATTGCAGCCGCTGCCACGATCACAAGTTCGACCCGATCTCGCAGCAGAACTATTATCAGATGGCGGCGCTGGTGGGCGGCGTGAACCAGGCGGAAAAGGAACGGACGGATCTGACCGCGACCCGGGATCCGCGGCGCGAGGCCCGCCTCCGTGAGGAGGCTCAGAATCTCCGCGAGCGAATCGCGGCGTTCGAAGCGGAGATTCGCCGTCGCCACGGGAAAGGCGAAACGGCCGCGCGGCCGGTCGAGGGGCTGGAACTGTTCTACCTGATCGGCGAACGGCCCGGCGACGACGTCCCGGACCGCGCCCGTTCGGATTCGGGCCCCAGCCTCGTGAAGGGCGACGGGCCGCGGTTCGCGACGAAGCAGCCGCCGCGGGAGTTCGTCGACCGCGTTCGCTCGTCGGGCGAGTTGACGATCGAGGCCTGGATCACTCCCGAGAACTCGCAGCAAAGCGGACCGGCGCGGATCCTCACCCTCTCCCGAGATTCCGGAGCGCGGAACGTGACGCTCGGCCAGGACGGCGATCGGTTCGACGTGCGCCTCCGCACGACCAAGACCGACGGCAACGGCCTGCCCTCGCTCGCCTCGCCCGCGGGCGGCGTGAAGTCGGCTCGAGTCCACGTCGTTTATACGTTCGACCGCCAGGGCCGGAGCAAGCTGTACCTCGCCGGCGAGTTGGCGGCCGAGCGGACGACCGGCGGCGACCTGGGCAACTGGGACGACGGCTTCCGATTGGGGCTGGGAGACGAGTTCTCCGGCGGTCGTCGCTGGAACGGCGTGTTTCACGCCGTCGGCTTGTACAGCCGCGCGCTGGGCGCGGACGAGGTCCGCCGACACTTCGAAACGCGGTCGGAGAACGTCGCCGCCGGCGAACCCTTCGAGGCGCTGCTCGCAGGGGCCCCCGACGCACAGCGGTCGCAGCATCGCGAATTGATCGGCCGGCTGCGTGCGGCGGAGGACGCGCTCGCCCAGGTCGCGTTCTCCGGCACGGCCCATGTGCCGATTCCTCGCCAGCCGCCCAAGTTCCACGTGCTCTCGCGAGGGGATTTTCGGAATCCGCTGCAGGAAGTCGCCCCCCGGGGGCTCGAGGCCCTGTCGCGCGGCGGCCTGTCGGCGGACTTCGGCCTCGCGCCCGACGCCCCCGAGGCGGAGCGGCGGCGCAAGCTGGCCGAGTGGCTGAGCGATTCCCGCAATCCGCTGACCGCGCGGGTCATGGTCAATCGCCTGTGGCGCTATCACTTCGGCCGCGGCATCGTGGACACCCCGAGCGACTTCGGCTTCAGCGGCGGCCGGCCCTCGCACCCGGAGTTGCTCGATTGGCTCGCCGCCCGCTTCATCGACGGCGGGTGGAAGGTCAAGGAGATGCACCGCTTGATCGTCACCTCGGCCACGTATCGGCAGAGGTCGAACGTGCGCAACGAGCAGGCGGAGAACGTCGACGCGGACAACCGGCTGCTGTGGCGCCAAAACGTGCATCGGCTGGAGGGGGAGGCGGTCCGAGACGCGGCGCTGGCCGTCTCCGGCGCGCTGAATCGCAAGTTGGGCGGACCCAGCTATCGCGACATGCGCGTCAAGGCGGGCAACAACGCGGAATTCACCGACCCGACGGGCGAATTCCACGACGAGGTCAACCGCCGCACGCTCTACCGCCTGTGGGCCCGCTCCGGCAGCCATCCCCTGCTCGAAACGCTCGACTGCCCCGACCCCAGCGTCATGGCGCCGGTGCGAACCGAAACCGTCACCCCGGTCCAGGCGCTGTCGATGTTCAATAACGTGACGATGGAAAAGTGCGGCGAGCGGCTGGCGCAGCAACTGCGCGAGGACGCGGGCGACGACGCGAAAGTCCAGATTCAGTTGGCCCATCGGCTGCTGTTCGCCCGAGAGCCGACCGGTCGGGAAACGTCGCTCGGCGAACAATTCGTCAGCCGACACGGCCTCGCGCAGTACTGCCTGGTGTTACTGAACACCAACGAATTCTTGTACGTGAACTAGACCGCAGGCCGTCGCAGAGGCCTCCGAGTCGGCGAACGCTCCGCGTGGGCGGACCCGCCGTCGCCTTCGCTGCCCGGATCCCCGGCCGATCTCTCCCGCCCGCCGCCCGCCGACCGCCATGACCGCACCCCGCCTCACGACTCGCCGCAACTTCTTTCAGGACGCCGCCTGCGGGGTGGGCGCGATCGCGTTGGCGGACCTGTTGGCGCGAGACGGGAAATTGACTTCCGCCGCCGAACCGCAGGCTCGGCCGGGCCTGCACCATGAGCCCAAGGCCAAGCAGCTGATCCACATCTTCCTCGGCGGCGGCCTCAGCCATGTCGACTCGTTCGACTACAAGCCTGAGCTGGAAACGCTGCACGACAAGGAGATGCCCGACAGCTTCGGGACGGCCGACGTGTTCAACGGCAAAGTCGGCCGATTGCATCGCTCGCACTACCGGTTCGCCCAGCGAGGCCGGAGCGGGCTGTGGGTCTCGGACTTATTCCCCGGCATCGCGGAGGTCGCGGACGAATTGACGGTGATCCGCTCGATGACCGCCGAAACGGCCAATCACATCCCGGGCATCTTTCAGGCGAACACGGGATTTCGCCAGATGGGCTTTCCCACCATGGGCGCGTGGTTGTCCTACGGGCTGGGCACGGAGAACGAAAACCTCCCCAGCTTCGTGGTGTTGCCGGACTCCCGGGGCATTCCCAACGCCGCGGGCGGGGCGTTCAACTGGAGCGCCGGGTTCCTGCCGGCGGAGCATCAGGGGGTGCCGTTCAACACCCGCGGCGGCCCGCCGATCCTGGATCTCAACCCGGCCGGCGGCGCCAGTGACGAGGTCCAGCAGGCGCGACTGGAGTTGCTCGGCGCGCTGAACGAACTGCACATGCAGGAGCAGGCGGAGACGGATCCGCTGGTGGCCCGAATTCACAGCTACGAATTGGCCGCGCGGATGCAGCGGACGATTCCCGAGGCGATGGAGCTGGCCTCCGAGCCCAAGCACGTTCAAAAGCTGTACGGGATCGACCGGAACGAGTGCCGCGACGTCGGGCGCAACTGTCTGGCCGCCCGGCGCCTGATCCAGCGGGGCGTTCGCACGGTCCAGATCTGGACGGGCGACGGCGTCTCCTGGGACGCTCACGACGACGTGACCGGCAAAGGATATAAGAGCCACACGGGGGAAGCCCTGCGCGTGGACCGTCCGATCGCGGGTCTCATTCAAGATCTGCGAGCCCAGGGCATGCTCGACTCCACCCTGGTGATGCTGACGACCGAGTTCGGCCGCACCCCGTTCGCCCAGGCGAGCAAAGGGACGCTCAGCCGCGGCCGCGACCATCATCCGCAAGGCTTCACCAACGTGTTGGTCGGCGCCGGACTGAAGCCGGGATACGCCTACGGGGCGACCGACGAGTTGGGGTACGCCGCGGTGGAGAACCCCGTCACGACCTACGACATGCATGCCACGATCCTGCACCTCCTGGGCATCGACCACGAGCGCCTGACGTTTTATCACAACGGCATCGAGCGCCGCCTGACCAACGTCCACGGCCACGTGATCAAAGATATCCTCGCGTAGTCCGGCCGCACGGGGAGATGGACCGGCACGCTCATCCTGACGGTTGGGCAGGGCACGACCCACGGCCGGCGAAACGGTGCGGTCGGGGCTGAATCGTGCGACGACACGCGACGCCTTGACAGCCCGCCCGGGTGCGGGTGGGCTGTTTTCCTGTCCGGCGTTCGTCCGACGGCCGCGGTCCGCCGCAGCGGCGTGAGCCCGGCCGAATTCGGCCCCCCCGCCGTTCACGGCAGCCGGAATCCCCACCGAATACGATGCAATTGCGCATGACGCCCTGGATTCAACGCGTCGTCCTCACGACGGTCTTGATCGCGAGCGCCGGTCAGAGGGGAACGGCCGGGCAGGAATACGACGCCGACGTGATCGTCTACGGCGCGACGCCCGGCGGATTCTGTGCGGCGATCGCCGCGGCTCGCGAAGGAGCCGCGGTGATCTTGCTCGAGCCGACCGATCACGTCGGCGCGATGACGACCGGCGGGCTCAGTCACTGCGACTCGAACCAGATGGTCCGCAGTACGGTGATGGGCCTGTTCGACGAGTGGCACACGCGGGTGGTCAAGGACTACGCCGATCGCGGGCTCCCGGCGCCCTACGATCCCGCAGTTAAGGACCAGTCGATCTGGACCTTTGAGCCGCACGTCGCGATGCGTGTGACGAGGCAGATGCTCGAGGAGGCAGGAGTTACGACGCTGACCGAACGCCCTCTGAAGAGGGTCGTGAAAGACGGCCCGCGGATCAGGTCGCTGGTCGCCGGGAACGACCGGTTTCGCGGTAGAGTCTTCGTCGACGGCACCTATGAAGGCGACCTCATGGCGGCCGCGGGGGTGGACTGGACGATCGGCCGCGAGGGCCGCGAGGAATACGGCGAGTCGCTGGCCGGCCGGCAGTACCCCAAAGCGAAGATGAACGTCGACGGGTTCGACGACGAGGGTGCCCTGCTGCCGTTGGTCACGACGGACGATCCCGGGCCTGACGCAGCGGGCGATCGGCACGTCATGACCTACAGTTTCCGGCTGTGTCTAACCGAGGATCCGGACAACCGGGCGCCGCTGCCCGAGCCGGCCCGCTACGACCCGGCCCGCTTCGAAGTCGTGCGCCGCGCGCTGCAGGCGGGCGTGCCCGTCGGGTTCGATCTCTACCCGCTGCCCGGCGGCAAGCTCGACGGCAACAACTCCATCGGCGGGCAGTTTTCGCTGGGCCTGGTCGGCGGGGGCGACGACTGGCATGCCGCGGACGAGGCGGGGCGGCAGCAGATCTGGGAGGCGCACAAGCAGTACACGCTCGAGTTCTTTCGCTTCCTGACCACCGACCCGGCCGTGCCCGCGGAAGTCCGCAACCGGTACGCCAGGCTCGGCCTCTGCAAAGACGAATTCGCCGGCTACGGTCATTTTTCGCCGGCGCTCTACGTCCGCGAGTCGCGGCGGATGCAGGGCCTCTACGTCATCAGTCAGAAGGACGTGCTCGACTCGCCGCGTAAGGACGACCCGATCGCCGTCTCGTCGTTCCCGATCGACTCGCACGACTGCCGGCGCCTCGCGCTCCCAGACGGAGGCGTGATCAACGAGGGGACGATCTTTCCCGTGAGGCGGGGGAAGTCCCGGCAGGGCTACGCATACCACGTCCCGTACCGCGCGATCGCGCCCAAGCCCGAGCAGTGCGACAACCTGCTCGTGCCGGTCGCGCTGTCCTGCACGCACGTGGGCGTTTCGTCGCTGCGGATCGAAGGGACCTGGATGATCCTCGGGCAGAGCGCCGGCGTCGCCGCCGCCCTGACCGCCGAGACGGACGCCGCCGTGCAGGCGCTGCCCTATCCGAAACTGCGCGAGCGACTGCTGGCGCAGGGCCAGGTGCTTGAACTGCCGGACGTCTCCGAATTGCCGTCGGCGACGGGCTCCGTCGCCGTGGAGACGCTGCCGGGAATCGTGCTCGACGACGCGAACGCCCGCCTGACCGGCGAGTGGGGTCGCTCGACGAATTTTCAGCCGCACGTCGGGAGCGGCTACGTCTTTAGCGGCCGGCCGGGCGACGCGACCCCGGGCGACGGCGGCGCGACGGCCACGTTCCGATTCCAGGCGCCGCAGGCGGGCGAATATCAATTCCTGATGAGCTATTCGGCGCACGAGACCCGCGCCGCGAACGTGCCCGTGAGCGTCGTCAGCGGCTCCCACAAACAGGAGTTCGCCGTCGATCAAACCCAACCGCTGCCGCCGGGCGGGCAATTCCGACTCGTCGGCGCCGTCCGCCTGGAAGGCGGCGTCGAAACGACCGTCACCGTCAGCAACCGCCAAACCGTCGGCTTCGTCATCGTCGACGCGCTCCAGTTCCTGCCGAAAGACCAAGCGGCCAGCCAGCCGACGCCACCGAGCGGCGAAGCCGGGCGTTGAGCGCTCTGCGGGAGGGAGAGCACGGAATATCGATCGCCGGTCTCGACGACGCATGGGCCCGCGGGAATGGCTGAACGCGAGCCCAGCCCGCAGGCGCCTCCCCTGCGCGGGAGCGGCGATGAGGATCGATCTCCAACATCAATCCAGCGGTCGGCGCCCCCGTGCCGGCGATCGGCCCCGGTCGCCGGGAATGGGCGACCGCCCGGTCGCCGCATCGCCGCATCGCCGCGTCGCAAGCCTGCCCTCCCGGACGCGTTATTGCGGCTGCGCGGCCGTCATCTCGGCTTGCAGGCGACGCAGCCGCCAGGGATCGGCGCCGGCGGTTCGGGCGTGCTCCAAATCCGCTGCGGCCGCGTCCATCCGGCCCAGGAGCACGTGGGCGTGGGCGCGGTCGAGCAACAACATCGCGTCGGGCCGTTCGGGATGCAGCCGGCGGTCGATCTCGGCGACGGCGGTTCGCAGATCGCGGCGGGCGGCGGCGGGCTCATCCAATTGGCGATGAACGCGGGCGCGGCGGATCAGCCAGGAACTCCGCCAGCGCGAATTGGCCAGCTCGCGCTCGATCTCCTCGAGCGCCTGCGTTCCCAATCCCGCGTCTAACTGGGCCTCGACGCGTTCAATCGTCAGGACGACGCTGGGGTTCGCCTCGATGGCCGACTCCAGCATGGCCAGACGTTCGTCGTGCCGCTCCAGTTGTCCCAGCAAGCGACTGTGCTGCAGGCGCCAATCGACTTCCCCCGGCGCCGCCCGACAGGCGGCGTCGCAGGCTCGCAGGGCCGCTTCCGTCTGGCCCGAGGCCAACAGAATCTCGCTTTGCAGCATCTGGACCCGCCCTTCCTCGGCGGGCGAATCGACCAGCCTTTCCGCACGGCGCGCGGTCTCCAAGGCCGGTGCGAGACGGTTCTCCCGCAATTGTACCCGCCCCAGTTCCAGGTGCGCGGGGAAGTACGCGGCGTCCAGCGCGATCGAGGCGTGCAAATCCTCCGCGGCCTGCTCCAGGCGTCCCAGGAGGCGGTACTCGCACGCCCGCCGGTACAGGTGGGGAGCGGAGCGACCGTCGCGCTCCATCAACCGCGTCAGGTCTTCGATCACATGCTCCGGGCTGTCATGCGCCAGACAAACGCCCAGCGGTAAGGAGAGCCACAGGCAGCAAAGCGTCAGGGGCGCGCGAGGCATTTATTCTTCCTGCTCCGTCCGAGCTTCCTTCTCGGCCTTTTCCTCCACGACCTCCTTTTCGTCCTGCGGAACGAAGATGAAGTAGGCGTCCAGCGTGAAATCGCTGCTGTCGATTTTTCTGTTGTGGCCTTCGATGGCGAGGAGATTCTCGTCGGGCCGCAGATGTTTTCGGGCTCCCGGCAGGGGGATGTAGTGGTAGCCGTCGGCCTCGTGGCTGTCGATTTTGCCCGCGTCCGTGCCGCTTCCTTTCTTCACGCCGACCCGCTGCACTTCCTGGCCGTTCAGATAGGCGATAAAGCCGTCGTCGTAGTTGATCACCAGGCCCAGTTCGCCCGCCGCGGCCGGGGGCTCGCCGAACTCCGTCCGTGTATAGACGACGGAGTATTTGCCGCGCATCCCCTTGAGCTGAGTCATGTCATCGTCGTCTCCGTAGCCGAAGCCGGCGCGGCCGGAACTCCAGCCCTCGGTGTGGAAATCGAACTCGTTCCAGTCCTCCGGCGGATGCTCGCCCGCCAGGTATTCCCAGTGTTCGTGCGGCTTGACGAGTTGCACCGCGTTCTTCGGCACGAGGACTCGGGGCAGCTTCCCCGGCGGTCGCATCTCCTCCGGCGACGGCGGTTCGGGGCGCCACGGATCGGCGATCCGCTGCGGACTGACCTCGCCCCGCTTGACGATCTGGAACAGATCCCGCGTCTCCCCGTGTTTATTGATCATCACGGCGGTCAAAGCGTCCCCGTCGACGTCGACGACGACCGACCCGTGCTCCAGGAGGATCCGCTTCATCACCGGCATCGTTCCCTTCCGGGACAGTCCCGCGCCCCCGTGTCCGGCGACCACCTGGACGGCGCCCTCGTTGGGCCGCAGACCGGCGCTCTTGCGATAGGAACCGTCGCCAGAGGGATCGCCGTCGCCGTCGTCCAACACCACGCCCTCGGCCGTCGTGGGGGTGGCGTAGGCGCCGTCGATCAACATCGACCGCTCGTAGATATGCGAATGCCCCGTCAGCACTAAATCGACGCCCGCCGATTCCAGGATCGGCATGACGTGCGTCCGCATCTCCACCAGTTGCCGCTCGCGATCGCTGTCGTGGGAGCCCTTGGTGTACGGGGGGTGATGCCAGAAGGCGATCAACCAGTCGGCGTTCGTTTTTTCCAGATCCGCTCTCAACCACTGGGCCATCGCCCCCGCGGGACTCCGGTCCAGGTCGTGAGAGTCCAGGCAGACGAAATGCACGCGGCCGTAGTCGAACGCGTAGTAGGCCTCCGTGCCGGACGCCGCGCCCCCCGCCTCGCCGCGCGTCGGCACGCGATAGGCGTCGTAATAGGGGCCGACGCCCGTCTCCCCCTTGGACGTGTGCCCCTCGTGATTTCCCATGGCCGGCCAGCAGACGACGTTCCGCAGGGTCGGCTGGTAGATCTCGAAGAACCGCTCCTGGAATTGATCGTCCGTTCCCGAGCCGTACGCCATATCGCCGACGTGCACGTACAGATCCAGCGGACGGTCTTGATCCCCGGTGAACTGACGCATGGCGTCGTGAACCAGCTTCTGATCCTTGCCGCCGGTGCCCGAATCGCCGACCACCCAGAACCGCAGCGGTCGAGCCTGTCCCGGTTGCGGATGCGTGGCGAAGCGGTGATCCGCGTCGCCGCCGGCCAGCGCCCGCTCACCGTCGAACACCTGATAGTAATACTCGGTGCCCGCCTCCAATCCGGTCAGCTGCGCTTCGTATTGGTAGGTCTGTTCCGGAGCGCTGTGCAAGCGGGGCAAGTCGTCGCCGTTCGACTGATCCGGAGAGACGCGGACCGTAATCCCGTCGTCCTCGACGACGTGATCCAACTGGTCGGGGCTCCGGCCGTAGCGGACCGTCGGTCGAATCGGCCCCTCCGTGCGCCACAGGATCGCCATCGAATCGGGCGTGCCCATTTGCAGATAGGGGCCCCGGCTTAAAACCCCGTCGGCGGATCTGGCGGGCGATCCGCAGGCCGCCAGGGCGCACACGAGCGCAACCTGCCAGGACAGCCGACGCCAGCGAACGGATTGCAGCATCGAAGTCCCCAGAAAATGCAGACGCAGAACGGAACGTCGAGCCGATCGTAAGACCCGCCCCGCCGGCGAACAACGTGTCTCGGACTGCAGGGCCGCCGTCGCGTGACGCAGGCGCCAGGGCGGGCGACGAAGGGAACGACCGCTGGCTGAGTCGCAGCGGTCCCCCGGCGGTCCCCCGGACGTGACGTCCATATTTAATCGCGCTTCACCCGCCGTCCGGCGGGGTCCCGCCTGACCGCGGACGCGCCGCGGGAGCGTTAATAACTCAAAGCGGCCCAGCCGAGGCCGGCGGCGAGGAGGGCGGCGATCGCCGTCAGGGCGGCGGCGCCGCGGAGCAGCGTGCCGCCCTGCAGCGGGCGGACGTCGCCGTCCGGCGGCGGGCCCTCCTCCAGCGCCGCGGGGTCGTCCCGCGTCACCCGGCGGGCCAGCGCCCGCACCCACGCTTCCCGGGCGCGGGCGGCGTCCGGCCGTTCGTCGGGACGCACCCCCGGCGGTTGGCGGCCGAGCTTTTCGAAGGCGAGGAGGATGTCGCCCTGGAAGCCGAGCGAGGAGGCCAGGTACCAGACCTCCGCCGCGTCCGCCCCGGCGTGCCGGCCGTCCTGTTCGAAGTCGTGGTAGAACCGATAGCCGCGGTCCCGCGTGCCGTAGGAGCGCCACTCCAACAGGTCGCGGCCCCAGGCGTCGCCGTACTTCGCCTGCAGGGATTCGTCCGCCCAGTAGGTCAGGCACCGGCGGATCAGGTCGGCGTCGCGGGCGGCGGGGCCGGACAGCGTGCGGACGCCGTCCAGCAGGTCGTGCAAGCGGTCCCGTTCCCGTTCCAGATCCGGCCGGCGGCCGTGATGACCCGCCGCCCGCAGGTCGAGCACGGCGTGAATGACCGGTTCCACACGGTCGGCGACTTCGGGCGTCATGGGCGCTGGCGTGGGGGAGGCGACGGGCGAGCCCGGCGGTTGGCCGTGCGGGAGGCGGACTGGGGAACCGACCGGAGACTGGTGCTCGTCACGAATCGGCGGGGGCGGCGAAGAGCGTGAACTGCAACGACCCGGTGCGGCCGTCCTTCGCCCGCAGCCAGAGGCGGCCTTCGGCGTCGTCGCGGCGGGTCGTGGCCAGATCGTTCACCCGAATGCCCAGGTAGGGCCATTCCTCCACCTCCCGCCACCGGGACCCCTCGCGGTTCACGGACCAATAGGTCCAGCGGCGGTCGCCGTTCTTGGGGGGCAGGTCGCGCGGCAGCGGTTCCGGGGTGAGCCGCAGGGAGTCGAGGGCCCGGTCGTAGACCTCGTTCACCTTGTCCATCCGGGCGACCTTCCACTGCAACTCGCCGGACAGCAGCCGCGTGACCTCCGCGTCCGGCAGTTCGCTCGCCACGCCGATCCAGAACCGCCACCCGCCGCCGAGCCATTCCTGCTGCAACTCCGACCAGAGGCGGTTCTCGTCGACGTCGTAATAGAAGGGGGCGGTGAAGTAGTCCGCCCCGCCCGGGTCCGGCCGCAGCGAGGCCAGCACGGACCGGAAGCACCCGCCCAGGTCGTCGTGGTCGTAGAGCGGCAGGTCCGACGGGGCGCGGCGGGCGTCGGTGAAGATCGACACCGCCCCCACCGCCCGGCAGAGCTCCTGATAGGCGAACCACGGGTGCAGCCCGCGGGCGGCGGCGACCTGCGCCACCGGCGGCAGGGCGTTGTTGACGGCCTGCAGGCGAAACAGGCGCTCCAGATCGTCGGCATTCGCCCCGCCGAAGCTCGCCCCGCGGTCGAGCATCTGCCGGGAGGCCTTGTCCGCCGCCGCGCTGAGCCGGTCCCGGGCCGCCGCCAGCAGCCCGGACCGCAGTCCGGACCAGGCGTCGCAGCGGAGCAGCGGCGGGATGTAGGCGTCGTCCAGTTCCACCGCGGCGCCGGCCCCGTCGCCCAGTCGCAGCCGGCAGAGCGGCAGCGTTTCGTAACCGCCGGCGCCGGGCACGCCCCCGCCCGTTTCCTCCCCGGCGATCAGCTTGGCGTTGAGCCGGCGGAAGGCGACGTCCTGCGGGTGCCCGGGCTCGTTCTCGTCGTCCACCTCGCGGCGGTCCAGCAGATAGCGGGCGTTGTCCGCGGGGTTGGCGGCGACGTTGGACCGCCCGGCCTCCGCCAGCGGGACCGCGAGGTGGATCGTCAACGGCCCGCCGGCCGCGAACGCGGAGGGCGGCACCGGCAGGGGGTCGAGGGAGGCGTTGCCCGGCGCCAGCAGGTGCGTGCCGTTCCGGAATCGCGCCCGCACCCGCGGCACGCGCAACACGCCGTCGCGCAGCCCGTCGAGGTCCAGTTCCACGTCCGCCAGGCCGTAGGGATACGGCGCGTGCCATGTCTCGCCGCGGGCGACGCGGGTCGCCACGGCGTTCTCCCCGGCCTGCAAATGCTGCGGGCCAAGGAACATCCCCTCGTGCCAGTGGACGAAAGAGGGCATGCGGGCGTGGGGTGGGGGCGGGCGGCGGTCGCCGGGGCGGTCGCCCCGGCGCGCACAGTCTCTCGATCCGCCCGTTTCGTTCAACGTCGCTCGAACCGGGCGACCGGTCGCGGGGGGAGGCCGCGGGGGCGGGGAGGCCCTGCGGGAGGGTGCGGGCCCCTCAGCTCTCGGCGATCGGCACGACGACGGAGCGGAACCCGTCGGCCCTCCCCATCCCGCCGGCGTCCCCCTCACCGGCGGCGGACCAGGTGGTGTAGCCCAACCGGGCGTGCGGGCCGCCGAGGTGCAGGGCGGGGGTCTCCTCGGACCGCAGGCGCAGTTCGAAGTCGAAGTCGAACTCGGGCCCGGCGTACAGCCGCACGAGATCGGCCGCGACCCGGTGGGCGGCACCGTCCGGCAGCAGGGAACAGAAGTCCTTCAGCGACAGCGGCCCGATCACCACGCGGAACCGCCCCTGCGCGTCCCGCACCCGGGCGCCGACGACCGCGTCGCGGCCCAGCCGGGGCGGCGCCGCGGAGGACAGCTGGCAGCGGTCCTCGGGATCGAGGTGCAGCCACTGGCCCACGAACGTCTGCACCGTGACGGGCGCCGTCAGACAGTGCCTCAGCAACACTTCCAGCCCGGCCGCCGAGCGGTTCGGCCCCGCCAGCAGGCCGGCGTAGTACCGCAGCCGGTCGTCCGACAGCGCCAGCCGCGGGGCCGGCGCGTGCCGCACCGACTCCCGCAGGCGGGACGCGGGTCCGGCCAGCCCGGCGATCGCCAGCAGGGCGTCCCCGGCGGGATCGTCGGCGGGCCGGCCGGCGACGGGATCGGTGAGGTAGGCCCGGCGCCGGGCGGGATCGGCGGCGACGGTCGCCTCGCCGGCGGCGGCCCGCTCGTGGGCGGCCCACGGCCGGTACTTCACCCAGGCCCGGTAGAACAGCCCCGCCAGACGGTGGGTGAACAGGTCCAGGAACTCGTGCAGCGTCGAGTCCCGCGGGTCCCGCCGCCGTTGTTGGATCAGCTCCGTGTAGTGCCGCGGCAGCACGCCGGAGGCGCCGACCAACCCGAAGTGATTCAGCCAGACCCGCGGCGCCGTCGCCAGCGGATCGGCCGCCGCGTCGCCCGCCCCCGCCGACCGCTCGCCGGTCGCGGACCGCCTGGGGGGCGTCGGCGGTTCGATCAGGTCGATGGAACTGGCGGGGAAGTCCAGCCGCGCTCGCGTCCGGAAGCGGCAAACCGGTTCCAGATCGGGCTCGCCCGCGCGGCCGCGTTCGCCGCGCCGGGTCTCGTCCAGCACGGTCGGGTCGGGACCGCGGCCGGGACGCAGCTTCGTGAGCAGCCGGACGGCCTGGAAGAACTCGAACCGCGAGCCGTCCCGCAGGAGCCGGCGACCGAGATCCGGGTCGCGGTCCGGATCGCCGGAGTACGGCTTCGACGCCGCAGACGGCGGCGCCGAACGGGACGGAGCGGGCGGCGGCGGCGGGGCGGGCGGGGCGCTCATCAGACGAGGTCCCGACCGCCGGCGCGCACCGGCCAGACGCGGAAGGGCCGCGGGTCGCCGCTCCAGCGGGCGCGCAACTGGGTGAAGGAGTTCAGCGAGGCGTAGCGGCTGACGAACCGGTCCAGCACGTTGGCGAACAGCGTGCCGCTGCCGCCGGTGAACCGGGCGCGGTCCAGGTCCAGCGTGATCTCCACGCCCCGGGCGAACACCGCGTGCCGGCCGTCCGGCACGCGCTTGGTGGAGCGGCGGGAGTTGACGGCGACGATGCCCGCGATCTGGGCCGCGGCGGCCCGGGCGCCCTCGGGATCGCCGGTCAGGGCTTCGCCGTACAGCGCCAGAATCTCCCGCAGGGCCGCGGCCCCGTCGGCGCCGCCGGTCAGGCTCAGGTGGTTCAGGGCCAGATGCGAGATCAGCCGCCAGCGCCCGTGGTCGGCGGGCACGCGGCGGGGGGCGCTGAAGCGACCCAGCAGGACCGGGGGCCGGATCGGCCGGGGCTCCTCCAACTGCAACCCCCAGTCCGGCGGGGCGGTCAGGGGGTGGGGCAGATCGCGGTTCGTGCAGGTCAGCCGGCAGGCGACCACCTCCGGCGGGGCGTGCCGCGGGTTGAACGCCAGGTCGACCAAGGTCAGGGAGACGTCGGAACCGGCGTCCCGGGCCCGCAGGCTCGGCCGCCGCCGGGCGTGGAAGAACGTGCCGCCGCCGACCTCCTCCCCGTCCGGCCCGCCGAGTCCGCCGGAGGCCAGCGCCCCCCCGCCGCCGTGCCCGGAGCCGTAGTAGGGGGCGAACTCCTTGACGGCGCCGGTCGTCGGATCGGTCGCGGTGACGGCGTCCACCGAATACACCTCGAATCCCCGCGGCCGCCGGTAGTCCGGGACGACAGGGTATTCGGCGGTGCGGTGGGAAATCAGCCGCGGCTCCGCGTGGTGGGAGAACAGGTTGACGACCGGCACGCAGCCCAGTTGCAGGTTGCCGGCGCCCACCCGCCCGGCGAGGCCGTCCCGCCCGGCCCCGTCCGACCCCGCGGGGTCGAGCGAGCGGCTCAGCAGCACGGTAACCGTCAGTTCCGGCCCGGCGGTCGCCGCCGCCGCGGCCAGCCCCCGCAGATCGAAGAACAGGAACCGCTCCGGGAAGGCGAAGTACTCCGTCAGCAGCCGGTAGCCGGGAAAGCTCGGCCCGGGGCTGGGCAGCAGGGCTTCGTCGTCGTCGAATCCGGCCGGAACGAGGGCCTCGACCGCCGACCGGGCGATCGGCCGGGTTCCGGGGGCGCCGGTCCCGGACGAATACGCGACCGTCTCGGCCCGACTCGCGAACAGGTCGAACAGGGCGAACCCCGTGCGGGCGCCGTCCGGGTCCGCCAGGTGCAGGCGCAGGACGTCCAGCGGTTTGCCGTTCGCCCCCCGCAGTTCGGAGATCGGCCGCCCGGTGACGCTGCGGAGCGTGAACCGCACCGCCGCCGGGGCGTCCGCCAGTTTGCCGGTCAGGCCGAACGAATCCGGGAACGGGGCCGTCGCGTACGCCGCCGCGGAGACCTCCAACGGCCACACGTCCAGCGCCGCGGCGGTGCGGAACCGGCACCGCACGCGGGGGTCGTCCAGTTCCGCGGTGCGGATCATCGTGCCCCGCGGCAGATGCAGCGGGCCCTCCTGCGGGCCGACCGACGGGTCGGGGCGAAACTGCACCACCCCCATCGCCGGCACGGGGGCGAGATAGTGCGGGTACAGCACCGACAGCAACGCGTCGGTCAGTTCCGGGAACTCGTCCTCCAACTTCAACCGCACGCGGGCGGTGAGGAAGGCGAAGGCCTGAATCAGCCGCTCGACGTGCGGGTCCTCGCTCTTGCCGCCGTCGAGGACCAGCCGGTCGGCGATCTTCGGACGCGCCCGGCCGAACTCGGAGGCGAGGCCCCGCGTGGCGGCCAGTTCGCTCTCGTACAGTCGTTCCAGATCGTCGCGCACGCCGAAGGTCGTGGGGGGAAACGGGCGTCGGGGGATCGGTCGCGGCGCCGTCCGCCGCGACCGCCCGTTATCCCCGCCCCCACCGCCGGGGGGAAGGGAAGCCGCGGCGGGCCGCCGACCCGGGACCGGGCTACACGCTCAAACCGGCCTTCAGACCCAATTCCGGGGCGGAGACGACGCAGTGACCGTCGCGGGAGTCGATTTCGGTGGTCAGTTGCAGGCGCTCCCGCAGCGGGTCCATCCGCAGCACCGCGGTGATCCGCAGCGTGACGTGACGGATCGCATCGCCCCCGTCGCGGCCGTCGGCGGCGACGGGGACGACCTGCACCTCCTCGAGCCGCGGCTCGAACCGCTCCAACGTGAGCCGCACCGCCTCCGCCTGCAGCCGGGCGGACCCGGGGTCGTCGGCGGAGACCGCGGTGAAGTCCGGTACCCCGTAGGAGAGCAAGGACTCCGCCAGCGGGCCGTCCTCCCTCGGCGAGTCGTCCTCGTCCGGCGGCGGCCAACTGCGGACGGTGTTTAATAAGGCTTCCACGTCGCGCAGCACGCTGACGATCAGGTGCTCCGGCCGCGGCCGCCGGGCGGAGGGGCGGTCCTGGGCTTCGTCCGGATCGTCGTCCAGCAGCCGCTCCAACAGGGAGTGGCGCAGCCGTTGCGGACCGGAGGCGTCGGAGCGGCGGGCCATGGACGGGGGCGTATTGAAACCGCGGGGGCGGAGGGCAGGGGCGACAGGATCGCCGATGAGCGCCCGTCGTTCGAGCCCGGACCCCGCGCAAACCGAGCCGGCGCCCGAACCGGGCCTTCCGCCGGCCGACGGCACGCCGGCCGTTCGGAGGTCCCGCCGCCGGACGCCAGTCCCTGCTCCATCAGCCCATCTGGAAGAGGGCGTTTTCGACCCGGACCGTCGGGGCGTGGAAGTCCCCCAACCCCTTGATCAGAATGATCGCGTAGGCGGCGTGGCCGGCCCGTTTATTGGCGTCGGTGAAGGCCTGGGCGGTCACGATTGCGGCCATATAAAACATCGCGATGCCCTTCCACCGGTCGTTGCCGACGGCCGGCCGGCCGACCGGGTTGCTCACCGTCTGAAACATTCGCTCCACCAGATAACGCCCGCCGACGGTCGAGGGGTAGGCGGTCCTCTGAGCGAAATACACCATCCGCTCGGGGGCCACGTTGGGGGCGAGCCGCTGGTGGATCCGCTTGAGGTGATCCATGTTCCGCCCGAGCGACGGCCCGGCGGGGCCGTCGCCGTGGGCGGGGATATACTGCTCCAGCAGCGCCTTGGCGGCCGGCCGGGCGGGGGCGTAATCGCCGCACAGCCAGTGCGTCGCCTTATCGATCGCCCGTTCCCGGACCGTCGCGCCCCCGGCCCCGCCCGTTTGATAGTCGTTCGGGTCGCGGACGTTGTCGTTGAGCAGTCGGGTCAACTCGTCGCTTTGGACCCGCGGGATGAGGGAGGTGATATACTGCCATCTGGCCTCCACCGCCTCACGTTCCCAGTCGCAGAAGTCGCCGGCGAAGTCTTTGATGATCGACGAGTTGACGTCCATCTTGTTGGACTTGGCCTTATCGTAGACCAGTTCCAGAAACTTTTTCGCAGTGGGCCGGCCGACGCTGCGGGCGAGTCGCTCGAACTTTGGCCCGGCGGTCCGGTCGTCCCGGATCGAACGGCGCCACTTGACCTTGTCCGAAGTGAAGAGCCCCATTGCGGTCTATCTTTGAGGATGGAGGGAACGCGGGCGCGGCGCCCGCGGGGAGGGAGCACGGAGGCGCGACGGACCGAGGCCGGTCGCGCCCCTGCGCGAAAGCCGAGAGTTCTTCACGGACCGCGCCGGCGTCGGCGCGATCGACAGCGGCGCCGGGCCGAGACCGGAAACTACGTCGAGCCGGGGAACGCGATCTCGGCGAGTTCCGCCGAGGGGCGCTCGTCGGCGTCCCCGTCGTCGCCGCAGCGGAACAGCCGGCCGCCCAGTCCGAACGCCGGGCCGGGCGTGCCGTCGTCGGCGGGGGGGAAGCCGACCCACTCCGTGGTCCGGCCCAGGCGCACGGCGTCGTCCTCCGCCTCGTGGCTGTTCGGATACAGGCCGGGCAGGAAGCCGCGGCGTTCGGTGCCGTCGGCGAACTCCAGCGTGACCCCGCGGAACAGCACGCTCCGCGGGCTCGTCACCGGTTCGAAGACGACCCGCGCCAACGTCGACAGCGGGACCCAGCGGTAGTGCGGGCCTTCGAAGAACTCCAACACCGGGGCGAGCAGGTCGTCCGCGTCGCGGAAATCCGCCACTTCGACCGGCTCGCCGGCGGCGGGGCGATCCCCGCCGCGGGCCGTCAGCGTGAGCAGCGCCGGTCGCGGCGGGGGCGGAACGAGCAGCTCGGCGGCGGGGGACGGATCGTCCCCGCACAGCGCCGCCAGGGCGTCCAGCCGGGGCCGGAGTTCCTCGCGGTCGGCGTCCCGCAGGGCCGGGGCGACGCCGTTCGTGAAGCAGGCCCGCCGCTCGCGTTCGGCGGCGAGGCAGTCGCGGTAGGACCGGATCGCCAGTTCCAGATCGCTGCGCAGCGCCTGGAGCGTGTCGAGCTGCCGGCCGGCCCGGTCCAGATCGCCGGCGAACGCGCTCAACTCAAACAGGAACGTGCGGGCGCCGTCGTCGGCCGGGGCGGCTTTGACCTTGGCGAGTTGGGCGGCGACGGCGTCGTCCAGCCGGCCTTCACGAAACAGTTCGTCGGCGGTCACGGAGCGGTCCCGGCGGGAAGGGGAGGGGGAAGAAACGGAAACGAGCGCCGGAGGGAACATGTACGGCCGCCCCGGGGGACGGCCGTACGACGCGCCTCAAGCCCACGCGAGGACTCGAACCGGGCCGGTTCAGGCCGGGGCGGCTCAAACCGAAGCGGTCCACGCCGGGGCCTACTTCTTCTCGTTGGCGGCGATGTCCCAGCCGAACGGCACGGGGGTGTCGCCGCCGCCTTCCTTCTTCTGCGGGACGTACTCGTAGGAGAACGCGCCGAAGTTCAGGGACACGTTCTCCGTCAGCCGATCTTCGCCGCCGGACCCGCCAAGGGAGATGGAGGTGACGATCACGTCCTCCATCTTCAGCTTGATATACTCAAGCGGGGTTTCGCCGGCCTTGCGGACGACCAGATTGGCCTCCTTGTAGTGCTTCCCGTTGGCGCAGGCCATCGCGAGTTTGGTCGAGGCCTTGTCGACGAACTTGGTGATCGACAGGTCCTGGAAGCTGGCCTTGCCGGCGCCGCTGCCGGCGCCGACGTGGGTGGTGCCGGACTGGCTCATGCCCCAGCTCCACGCGAGGACGTCCATCTCGTCCTTATGGACCTTGTCCTGGGCCTCGCCCTTGACGTCGTCGATTTTGAGAAACATGTCCACGGCCATCGGTCTTGCCTTCGCAGAATGAAATGGATGAGGTCGGCCCGGAGATCGCGACGGTTCGGGTCGCGTTCGGGTCGGGGGCCGCGGCGTGCGGCCCGGGGGGGAAGCGCCCCGGTCGCCGGGGACGCGCTGTTATCGAGTCGGGCGGCGGGGATGTTGCGCGCGGTCCCCCCGATTCAAAAAAAAAGCCCGCGAACTCGTCGGAAGGACGAGCCCGCGGGCGACGGGGCCGCGATCTACTTGCCGCCGCCGGGCAGGTCGGCGACGAGGCTGAGGTTCGCGCTCAGCGCTTCCAACTGGAAGTGCGGACGCATATACGCCCGGGCGGAGTAATGGCCCGGCTTGCCGGGGATCTCTTCCACCTTCACCTGGGCTTCCTTCAGCGGACGTTCCGCCTTGCCCTTGGGGCCGACCATGCTCGGGTCCGCGAGCGTGTAGTTATTAATCCAGCGGTTCAGCCAAGCCTCGCACTCGTCCCGTTCCATGAACGAGCCGATCTTGTCCCGGGCCATGCACTTCAGGTAGTGGGCGAACCGGCTGGTCACGTAGATGTATTGCAGCGCGGTGGAGAGCGCGGCGTTGGCGTTGGCGGCGTCGCGGTCGTATTTAATCGCCTTCTGGCAGCTCTGGGCGCTGAAGAACGCGGCGTAGTCCGTGTCCTTGCAGTGCAGCAGCGGCATGAAGCCGAGGTCGGCCAGTTCCTTTTCGCGGCGGTCGGAGATGGCGACCTCCGTGGGGCACTTGGCGGCCACGTCGCCCTCGTCGGTTTTGAAGGTGTGAACCGGCAGGCCCTCCACCTTCCCGCCGCCCTCGACGCCGCGGATCGTCGCCAGCCAGCCGCAGTCCGCGAAGGAGCGGGCCAGGTTGCCGGCGAACGCCCACGCGGCGTTCCCCCACAGATACTTGGAGTGGTCCCGGCCGTCGATATCTTCTTGGAAGTCGAAGGCGTCGACCTGGGTTTCGCTCTCCCCGTTGCCGTAGGGCACCCGCATCAGCGTGTGCGGCAGGGTGAGGCCGACGTAACGGCTGTCTTCGCTCTCGCGGAAGCTCCGCCACTTGGTGTACTCGGGCGTCTCGAAGATCTTCGCCAGATCCCGGGGGGCGCCGATGTCGCTGAAGGACTCCAGCCCGAACATCCCGGCGTTGGCGGCGCCGACGAACGGGGCGTGGGCGGCGGCGGCGATCTCCGCGAGCCGCTCCAGCAGAGCCATGTCCTGGGCCCCGCGGCCGAATTCATAGTCCCCGATCAGCGTGCCGTAGGGGCTGCCGCCGAACTGGTCGTACTCCTCGGTATAGATCGCCTTGAACAGGGCGCTCTGGTCGAACTCGCTGGCGCGTTCGAGGTCCTTCAGCAGGTCCTTCTTGCTGGCGTTGAGGACGCGAATCTTCAGGCTGGTGCCCGTTTCCGCGTTCTGCACGAGGTAGTGCAGGCCCCGCCAGCTGCTTTCCAGCTTCTGAAACGCCTCGTGGTGGAGAATCTGGTTGAGCTGGGCGGACAATTTGGCGTCGATCTCCGCGATCGCCGCCTGGAGCGTTTTGTCCGCGTACTTCGAGGCTTGAACCCCCGGGGTCATCAACGTTTTGACGAACTCTTCGACCAGCGGCTTGGCCTGGGTGCGCTCGTAATCGTCGAGCGGGCGGATGCCGGTGTCGATAATCTGGTCCAGCAGGCTGGACTCGCCGGTTTGGGCGGCGGCGCTCTGCTGCGGAGCGGCGGCGGCGTCAGTAGACATGGGGGGCGGACTTGCTGGGAACGAGCGGGGGAACGGCGGGGCGCCGGGAACGAACGGGGGGCGGCGGCACGGGGCCGCCGGGCCTCAGGCGGGCTCAGGCGTCGTCGGATTTGCCGTCGGCGTTCACGCCGAGATCCTTCGCCAGCGCGGCGCGGGATTCCGAGTTGTCCAACACCTGTTGGAGCAGGCCGTCGAGCTTGTCGTTCCCCTCCAGCTTGCCCAGCAGGCTCTTCAACTTCTCGCGGGTCTCCAGCAGCTTGGCCATCGGTTCGACCTGCCGGGCGACGTTCTCCGGGGAGAAGTCGGCCATGGAGCGGAACTTCAGCTCGACGTTCAACTGGCTGTCCGGGTCGCCGCTGAGCTTGTCGTCCACCTTCATCGCGGCCCGCGGGGCCATCCCCTTGAGCACGTCGTCGAAGTTGTCCCGGTCGATCTGCGTGAACTTCCGCTGCTTCAGGGGGGCCAGCGGGTTGTCCGGGTCCGGCTGGCCGGTGAAGTCGCCCATCACGCCCATCACGAAGGGCAGTTCCTTCTCTTCCATCGCCCCGCCGGTTTCGACCTCGTATTTGATCTGCACGCGCGGGGGACGCACGCGGTCGAGCTTCTTCTGCAAGCTGGCTTTGCCGGCCATCGATTCACCTGGGGGGAGAGGAGGGGGGAGTCTTCGCGGGCCGTTCCGGGCCCTCGGTCGCGTCGCGTCGTCTGCGGACGGAACCGGCGCTGCGGCGGCGCCCGTCCGGTTATCCGACCGGAGCCGGCGATCGTTGCCCCGAAAATCTAAGGGGAGCAAAGATCGGCCGTCCGGGGCCTCAAGTCACTGGAACCAAGTCACTGCAACCCAATCGCCGCAACGTCCTTCGCACGTCTGCACTCGTCTGCCGTCGCCTGCTTGCTCAATAGTCGTCCTCCGATTTCGGTTCGGGCACGCCGAGCGTCTCGCGGATCTTACTCAACACATCGGAATCTTTGACCAGTTCAGCGAGAACGTCCGTCAGCGGCAACTCCGCCCAGCGGATCGCCCGCTCCACCAACAGGGAGACCGGGCTGTGCGGCTCGGCGGTGCGGAAGTAGTCCACCGCCTGCCGCAGGCGGTTCACGGCCTCCGCCCGGGTGCGGGGCGGTCCGGCCGGGGCGCCCGCCGGCCCGCCGCCGGGCGCGGCCGCCGCGGCGGCCGGGGCGTCGTCCGCTCCGGCGTCCTCGCCGTCCGACGACGCGACCGCGGCGTCGAGGTCCGCGCCGGGGAAGGCCAGTTCGAAGGCGTCCCGCACCGCGTCCCGCCGATCCCGCAGGGCGTCGCGCAGCGACTCGCCGGACGGCTTGAAGTCCTCCGCCCGCATCGATTTCGGCAGGACGCTGTCGTACTTCTCGAAGGAGGCCTCGAACCCCTGATCCACCGCCTGCTCCAGCGCGTTCAGCGCGGCGAGGCAGGCGTCAATCTCCGCGGCGGCGGTCTGGTAAAAGGCTTTGCGCAGGTCGGCGTTGGGGGTGTCCGGCGGCGTGTCGAGTTCCCGGGCCCGCAGGCGGCGGGGGAGGTCCGGGCCGGACGCGTCCATCAGCGAGGCCAACCGGGTGGACCGCGCCTCCAGATCGTCGGCGGCGTCCTCCTCGCCCACCCGCGGGTACAGGTCGTCCCAGTACTGTTCGCACAGTTTGCCGGCGACCTCCAGGGCCGCCCCCAGCCCCGCGACCCCGTGCAGCTCCAGGGCCGCCTCGGAGAAGGAGGTCAGCAGGTCGAGATCCTTGGAGGTTTCCGCGAGCGCCGTCGTCGCCCGATCGCGGACCTCCTTCCACCCGAGGGCCCCCGGCTCTTCGCTCCGCAGTTCCTTGGCGAGGTCGCGGATTTCGAACTTCTCGGAGCCGTAGCCCAGTTCCTCCCCGCACGGGTCGTCTCCCGGGCAGGGGGCGACGAGATCGTCAACGCGGAAGGGCAGACCGGCGGACATCATAATTCTCAACGGGGGGACGCGGGAACCTACTCCACGGGGGCCAGGGGGCAACTCGGTGCGAGGCGGCGGGGGGATTTGCTAGGCCAAGGTCCGGCGGATCTCCCGGCCGAGACGGGCGAGGGCTTGGGCGTGCAGCCGGCTGGCCCAGCCGCGGCTGATGCCGATGCGGGCGCCGGCGTCCTTCAGGGACCGTCCCTCGAAGTAGACGTCGTGGATCAGCGAGGCCGCGTCCCGGGGCAGCTCGTCCACGAGCGTCCGCAGGCGGGCGAAGAACTCCGCGGCGTCCGCGGCGTCCGCGGGACCGACGCCGGGATCGACCGGGTCGGACCGCCGCCCGCCCCGCGCCGCGGACTGCGACAGCAGGAAGACCGCCGTCAGGCTGCGGCCGGTCGTTCCCAGCCAGGCGGCGTCGCTTTCCGGAGCGGGGGCGCCGGCGGGCTCCCCGGCGTCGGCGTCCTCGGCGTCGGGACGCCGCTCCGCCCGTTGCCGCAGCAGTTCGTTGGCGGCCCGGTCGGCGCGGAGGTCCGCCGTCCGCGCCCCGCTGAACCAAGCCATCTTGCCGATCCCGTCGTAAATCGAGCCGCGAATCCGGTAGTAGGCGTAGGTGGCGAACTGGACGCCGGCGGCCGGATTGAATCCGCGGGCCGCCTGCATCAACCCGATCTGGCCGTAGCCGATCAGGTCGTCGAGTTCGACGGCGACCGGCAGTTTTACGGCCACTTTTAATGCGATCGAACGCACGAGGCCCTGGTGGCTCTCGATCTGCGCCTGTTGCAGGGGCGACAGCGGCCCGGGCGACGACAGCGGCCCGGGCGACGACAGGGAGCCGGGGGACGATAACGGGCCGGCGGGCGGAGACGCCGGCCGGACGAGGGTCGCGGCGGTCATGTTGGGCGCCCCCCCGTGGATTGGCCGCGGCCGCGGAGGGCGTCCAGGCGCTCCCGAGCGGCGGGATCGTGGAGCAGGCGCTCCGCGATCCAGTCCCGCGCCCGGCGTTGCAGGCCCGGGGGCAGGATCGGGGCGGGAGCCGCTTCGGCCGGCGGGCCGCCGATCACCGTATCCGCGACAGCCCGGGCGGCGTCGGCCCGCGACGTGCGGCCGGAGCGGGACGCCGCCTGCTGAAGCGCCTCCCGCACCGCGTCCGCCAGGCCGTCGTCCGCATTCGCCTCCGAACTCGCCTTTAAAGACGCCTCCGAGGCCGGCGGAGCCGGACGCGAGGCGGACGGGTCGGCGGCCGGCGAGTCCCCCCGCGGCGGAGCCTGCTGCGGCAGAAACTCCAGGGGACGTTCGTCCGGGGGCGGATTGGCGGGGACCGTCGAGGGCGACACGGGGAGAGAGAATTGTGGGGAGACCGGGGCGAGACGGCGGGGCCTCAGCCGTGGAGCGGGACGAGCCTAACGTGTCCGGTTGCTGGCGGCGCGGTGGCTGACTTGTCAGTTTGTCGACCGTCTGATCCCGGTCGTGGCCTGGGAGATCTTCCCGGGCCCGCGGTCCGCGGCTCTGGCAAAGCGGCGTTCAACGCGTCCGGCCGTCGTCAACTGGCGACCGCGCTTCCGCCGTCGCTGGGTTTATGAACTTTCGGCTGACTTCGTTCGTCTCGGCTCGGGCTCGCGCCTCGGCGTGCGGCTCTCGTCCCCCTCACCTCCGCCCCAATATCGCCCGCCCGTGGACGTCGATCTCAAGTCGCTCATCGCGAAGCTCAACGCCCCCTGTCGCGGCGCGTTGGAGTCCGCCGCGGGGCTGTGCCTCTCGCGGACGAACTACCACGTCGAGCCGGAGCACTGGCTGTTCCGCCTGCTCGACCTGTCCGACGGCGACCTGCCCCGCATCCTGCGGCACTACGGCGTGGAGCCCTCCCGGGTGGAGGTCAGCCTCTCCAACAGCCTGGACCGACTGAAGACCGGCAACGGCCGGGCGCCGACCCTCTCCCCGCGGGTCGTCGATCTCGCCCGGGAGGCGTGGGTGCTGGCCAGCGTGCAGTACGGCGCCCCGGCGGTGCGCAGCGGCCACATCCTGCTGGCCGCCCTGACCGACCGGGAACTGTCCCGGCTGCTCCTCGACGCCGCCCCGCAGCTGTCGTCGGTCTCCGCGGAGGGCCTGAAGAGCCAGTTGGAAGAGATCTGCGACGGCTCCGCCGAGGACGTCGCTCCCGCCGCGGTGGCGAGCTTCGGCGAGGGCGGCGGGTCCGGATCGAAGGCCGGCGGCCGGAAGGGCTCCGCGGGCACCGAATCCCTCGATAAATACACCGTGGACCTCACCGCCCGCGCCCGGGCCGGCGAGATCGACCCGGTCCTCGGCCGCGACGCGGAGATCCGGCAGATTATCGACGTGTTGATGCGGCGTCGGCAGAACAACCCGATCCTCACCGGCGAGGCGGGCGTCGGCAAAACCGCGGTCGTGGAGGGCTTCGCCCTGCGGATCGCCGTCGGCGACGTGCCGGAGCCGCTCAAGAACGTGGTTCTCCGCACCCTCGACCTCGGCCTGTTGCAGGCCGGCGCCGGGATGAAGGGCGAGTTCGAAAACCGCCTCCGCGGCGTCATCGACGAGGTGAAGAGCAGCCCGATCCCGGTGATCCTGTTCGTGGACGAGGCCCACACCCTGATCGGCGCCGGCGGGCAGGCCGGGCAGGGCGACGCCGCGAACCTCCTCAAGCCGGCCCTGGCCCGCGGCGAATTGCGGACCGTCGCCGCGACCACCTGGGCGGAGTACAAAAAGTACTTCGAAAAGGACGCCGCCATGGCCCGGCGGTTCCAGGTGGTCAAGGTCGAGGAGCCGGACGAGGAGCGGGCGATTCAGATGATGGAGGGCCTCGCCGCCACCCTGCAGGCCCACCACGGGCTGGAGATTCTGCAGGAAGCCGTCGAGGATAGCGTGCGGCTGTCCCACCGCTATATTCCCGGCCGGCAGCTCCCGGATAAATCGGTCAGCCTGCTGGACACCGCCGCCGCCAAGGTGGCGTTGGGCAACGGGGCGACGCCCGCCGCCGTGGAGGACGCCCGCCGCCGGGTGCAGATGTTGGACACCAAGATCCGCCTGCTGACCCGGGAGGCCGCCAGCGGCGGCGACCACGCCGATCGCCTCGTCGAACTCGAAGCCGACAAGGCCGAGGGCGAAGCGAACCGCGCCCGCTTGGAGGCGAAGTGGGAACTGGAGCAGGGCCTCGTCGATCAGATCCGCGAGATCCGCCGGACCCTCGGGGCGGACGCCCTCCGCCCTCAAACCGCCGCCGCCGGCGACGGGGCGGAGGAGGGCGCCGAGGCGTCCGAACCGCTGTCGAAGGCCGACCGCGAGAAGCTGGTCGACGATCTGGAAACCCTAAACGAGGAGCTGAAAAGCGCCCAGGGCGAGGAACCGCTGATGCAGCCCTGCGTGGACAGCGCCGCGGTCGCCGCGGTGGTCTCCAGCTGGACCGGCATCCCGGTCGGCCGGATGCTGACCGACGAAATTAAAAAGGTCGCCGAGCTGGAATCCCACATGCGGGAGCGGGTCGTCGGTCAGGACCACGCCCTCAACCAAATCGCCAAGCGGATTCAGACCGCCCGGGCCGGACTGACCGACCCCCGCCGGCCGATCGGCGTGTTCCTGCTGGTCGGCCCCAGCGGCGTCGGCAAGACGGAGACCGCCCTGACCCTCGCCGAAATCCTGTACGGCGGGGAGCGGAACGTCGTCACCATCAACATGAGCGAGTATCAGGAGTCCCACACCGTCAGCGGCCTGAAGGGCTCCCCCCCGGGCTACGTCGGCTACGGCGAGGGCGGCGTGCTGACCGAGGCCGTCCGTCGCCGGCCCTATTCCGTCGTCCTGCTGGACGAGTTGGAGAAGGCCCACACGGACGTCCACGAGCTGTTCTATCAGGTGTTCGACAAGGGCACGCTGGAGGACGGCGAGGGCCGGGTGATCGACTTCAAGAACACCGTGATCCTCTGCACCAGTAACGCCGCCAGCGACCGCATCCAGGCCCTCACCGCGGACCCGGACACCCGCCCGGAGCCGGACGCCCTGGCCGAGGCGATCCAGCCCGGCCTGCTGGAATCCTTCGCCCCGGCGTTCCTGGGCCGGATGACGGTGGTGCCCTACTTCAGCCTCTCCGACGAGGTGCTGCGGAGCATCATCGGGTTGAACATCGGCAAGATCCGGGACCGTCTGGCCCTGAACCACGGGGCGACGCTGGAGGTGACGGACGCCGTCGTCGAGGCGATCCTCGACCGCTGCCGCAGCGTGGAGACCGGCGCCCGCAACGTCGACCACATACTGACCGGCAGCGTGCTGCCGGCCGTCTCCAAGGAGATCCTCGGCCGCATGGCCGCGGAGGAGGAGATCGAGCGCGTGAAGGTGGACGTCGGCGACGGCGGGGCGTTCGTCTACGAGATCGCCTGACCGACCGGGGCGTCGGACGGCGGGTCCGGGTCGGGAGCGGTTTCCCGCGCAACCGACCCGCCCCGGCGTCGGATAACGGGGGCGTTCGGACCGCCTCCGATTGACCGTCCCCTTCGCCCCATCGCATGTCCTCGCCCACTTTCGTCGGCCGCGGCTCGATGGGGCACCCAGTCGCCAGCTCCGGCTTGGACGGCGCCGCCGGGGGGGCCGCCGTGTGTTCAAGTTCGTTGCGGGGGCGGGTCGTCGTCGCGGCAGGCGGCGGTCGCGCGCGAGACGCCGTCGCGAATATGGACCTGAGCGAACGGTTCGAGGCGGCGCTACGCATGGCGCCGGCGAAGTTGTCGGGAGCGTTGCGGGAGGAGTTCGAGGAGGTACTGTCCCCGACGAACATTGCGATCGTCGTGGGCGTGCTCGTGGTCTGGGCCGGCGCGCACGCGACTCCGGTGGGTTGGATTGCGGACGTGGCCCTGTTTCTCGCCGGGCTCGTCGCCCTTGGCTGGGAGGCGTGGCATGCCGCCCGGCTGCTGTGGGGGTTCGTCGACGGCGTCCGAACCGCGGAAACGCGGGCCGACCTCGACGCCGCGGCGGACAAGCTCGCCCAGGTCGTCGTGATAGTCGGGGTGGGGGCGCTCATAGCCCTCGTCACCCGCGGGGCGGGCCGCTCGGCGCGGGCCGGGAGAGCGTCGGCGGCGGCAGGCCAGGTTCCCCGTTTCCGGCGAGTGGCTCAACGACTCGGCTTGAGCCGCTTGGCTCCGAAGCAGGAGGCGGGCCTGCGAACCGCGATCGCGTTCATGGAGGAGTACTTCCCGCTGAGTCGCCGCCGATCGCAATCCTCAGACAGTTTTCGCGACGCGGTCGACGACGACCTCGCCGGCTACATTCGCGGAATCGACCTGTCTGAGGACGTCGTTCCGCTGGTCGGCCGGAACGCCTTGCCGACCGGAACGCGGTTGATCGGCTACCGGCAGGTCTGGGTCGACCGTCGGTCGCTGCAGGTGATCGATTCTTTCTGGGACTCCGCCACCGGGACGGTCGGGCCGACCCGGGAGTTCGGAAAGTTCTATACGGATCCGGGAACGCCCCGGCAGAATCTGGGCATCGCCGACGGAAACGTGCTGGTGGACATCGACCGGCTATTCGAACTGGAACGGGCGGCCGGCAAGGCGGGCCGCACCGCCGGCGACGCCCGCGCCTTCAAAGACGCGTTGCGCCGCCGTTATCCGGACACGGATCCGACAGACCTGATCGTGGAACGGCAGCAGCTGACCTATCACGTCCATGAGCCGACCCCGGCCCTTCAGAGCCGCACTTCGGCGACCCGCGACGCTTGGTCTACGCACGAGAGCCATCCCGCCGCCGGCGGCGGGATTCAATACATGATTCCGGACGCGGAGAAGCGACTCCGCATACTGCACCGGCAGGACGTGACGACCCGGTTGCGGCGGCTCCGCGACGCCGGCCTCACGAACCCGCCCGTTCCCGGCCGCCGTCGCCCCTAGCGATTGCCGAATCCGCCCGGCCGCCGACTCCGTTCCTGTTCCGCCTTCTGGCCGCCCCCATGTCAGCCTTCGATCCCACCACCGACGGTCGCCTGCTCCGGCTGGACACGCCGCTGGGGAAGGACTGTTTGCTGCCGACCGCGGTGTCCGCGAGCGAGCGCGTCAGCGGGCTGTTCGGCGTGTCCGTCGACGCCCTCGCCGCCGTCGCCAAGGCCGATCAGGTCACCGCCGCGGCGCTGCTGGGGAAGTCGGTGACCGCCAAAATCGCCGGGCGGAAAACCGCGGTCGGCGGGAACTTTGAATACACCGACGAGTTCACCTTCTTCAACGGCATCGTCACCCGGCTCTCCGTCGGCGCCAAAGACAAGGACACGCAGGCCTTCGAACTGGAACTGGCCCCCTGGCTGTGGACCCTCACCCAGGCGTCCGATTGCCGCGTATATCAAAACAAGGACGTCAAGGAAGTCGTCTCCGCGGTCTTCGATGAATTCAAGGGGAAGCGGGGGATCAGCTCCGTCGATTATAAGTTCGAGCTGAAGGGGGCCTATACGAGGATGGACTACTGCGTCCAGTACCGGGAGACGCACTTCAACTTCGTCTCCCGCCTGTTGGAGCAGGAGGGGTTGCACTACTTCTTCGAACACTCCGCGGGCGGTCACACGCTGGTCGTCACGGACGACCCGTCCAAAAACACGGACTGCGAGCACCAGCACGAGTTCGCCCTCGCGACCGAGGCCGGGGAGCAGGAGTACGACGCGGACGTGCTCTACAGCCTGTCCGGCAGCAGCGAGATCCGTCCCGGCCGGGCCGTCCAGCGGGACTATCACTTCCAGATGGCCGATCGCGACCTGCAGGCCAGCGCCGACGGCGCCGCGGGGGGCGGCAACGGGGAACTGGAACTGTTCGACTACCCCGGCGAGTTCGCCCAGCGGTTCAACGAGCCGGATCAGCGTCTCGGCGACGTGGAAAAAGAGGGCGAGTTCCTGACCAAGCTGCGGGCCGGCGAAGAATCCGCCACCCGCGAACGCAGCGGCGGCTCCTCCTCCGCCCGCACCATGCGGCCGGGTCGGACGTTCCAGCCGCTCACCCAGGATGGCAAGAAAATCGGCGGACCGCGGCTGCTGCTGGCCGTCAGCCACTCCGCCGTCCAGGACCCCGGTTATCGGAGCGCCGGCGGCGGCGGGAACCCCTATTCGAACACCTTCAGCGCCGTCACCCACGAGAAGGCCACGCCGTTCCGCCCGGCCCGCGCGACTCCCAAGCCGGTCGTTCAGGGCCTGCAGAACGCCCTCGTCACCGGGCCGCAGGGCGAGGAGATTCACACCGACAAATACGGCCGGATCCGCGTGCAGTTCCCGTGGGACCGCGAGGGCAAAAAGGACGAGAAAAGCGCCTGCTGGGTGCGCGTCGCCCAGTCGATGGCGGGCGAAAAGTGGGGCGGGCACTTCTGGCCGCGGATCGGGCAGGAGGTGCTCGTCGCGTTCATGGAGGGCGACCCGGACGCCCCGATCGTCGTGGGCAGCGTCTATAACTCCAAGAATATGCCGCCCTACGAGATGCCCGGCGCCCAGACCCGCAGCGGGTTCAAGACGCGGTCGACGCCCGAAGGCAAACCGGCGGAGTTCAACGAGCTGCGCTTCGAGGACAAACGCGGCTCCGAGGAGATCTACGTCCACGCCGAAAAGGACCTCAACGCCGTCGTCGAGAACAACGAGACCCGCAAGGTCGGTTACGACGCCAAGGAGTCCGCCGGCTCCGGGCCGCCGGAGGGCCACCAGACCGAGGAGATCTGGCACAACCGCACCGCGACGGTCGGCGGCGGCAAAACGGAGTTGCCCTCCGGCGGCGGGATGGACGAACTGACCGTCTACAACGGTCAGAAAATCGCCATCGGCGACCCGGCGGCCAGCGACGGCGGGCAGACGGTGGACATCGAGAAGGATCGCACCGTCACCCTGAAGCAGGGCAACGACAAACTGACCCTGAAGATGGGCGACCGCACCGTGGAGCTCAAACTCGGCAGCGACACGCTGGATATCAAAGCCGGCAAACGCACGGTGAAGGCGATGCAGTCGATCGAACTCTCCGTCGGCTCCAGCTCCATTAAACTTGATCCCTCCGGCATCACGTTGCAGGGGATCAAAATCGCGATCACCGGACAGGCGAAGGCGGACGTCTCCTCCCCGCTGACCACCGTGACCGGCTCCGGCATCCTCACGCTGGGCGGCGCCCTCACCAAGATCGGTTGACCGCCCCCGGCCCGTTCCGGGGCGATGCGGTTGCCTTGGCAAGCCGCGCCCCGTTGAAGTTCGTCTGGCTATCCTGACCCGCATGCCGACTCTGCAGCCCCGTCCGTTCTTTTCCGCCCCGCCGACCGCCGACGGCGCGGAGGCGTTTCTGCTGATTGTGGTCGACGGTCCGTCGGCGGGGGCGGAGGTCGCCGTGCCCGCCGAGCGCCCTCTGACGGTCGGTCGCATGACCGGGAACGGGTTGGTGGTGCGGGACGACTCGCTGTCGCGGCGCCATTTCCAACTGCTGTACGAAGAGGGCGAACTGCGGATCGAGGACCTCGGCAGCAGTTACGGCACGTTTTTGAACGAGGAACGGCTGTCGCCGGGCGTGCCGCGCTCGATCCGGCCGGAGGACGCCGTGCGGGCCGGACAGAGCCGGTTCGCCCTGCACGCCGCCGCCGCCGCGCCCGCGGCCCGGCCGGCACCGCGGTCCGCCCCCGCGGCGCCCGGCGGGCCGCCGACGTCCGCCCCCTCGCCCGGCCGGCAGCCCGGCAGTGCGTCCGGGGCCGAGTCCGATTCGGACGCGGCCGCCTCGACGCAGCCGTCGCCGGACGGGGCGAACGACGACGTCGACGTGCCGACCGGCCCGGACGGCTACCGGGACGAGTCGGTCTCGGAGATCTCCGCCCGGGCGGGGTTGGAAGCGGGGTTCGCCCGACCCGGCGACGGCCCGGCCGCGGTGCTGGAGCAGTTGGCGGAACTGGACCCGGAGGAGGGGCTGAAGTTCCTCGCCGCCGCCCTCCCGCCGCGAACGGCCGTGCGCTGGGCGGCGGACTGCGTGAAGAGCGTGGCGAACCCCACCGGCGACGCCGGTCCGCGGGACGAAGCCGCGCTCGCCGCCGCCCTCGCCTGGGCGGACGACCCGACCGAAGAGAACCGCCGCGCCTGCGAAGCCGCCGCCGAGGCGTTGAAGCACCAGACGGCCGCCGCGTGGTGCGCGACGGCGGCGTTCTTCTCGCACGGCAGCCTGGGGCCGCCCCACACCGCCGTGGTCCTGGCGCCGCCCAATTTGTCGGCGGTCGCGGTCAACGCGGCGGTGACGCTCGCCGCCGTCGCGGACCCCGCTGCCGCCGCCGACCGCCGCCGGGCCTTTCTCGAACGCCGCGGCGGCGTGCTCGCGGGCGACTCGTCCCCGGCGCCCCGGTCGTCCGGCTCCGCCGCGTCGTCCCCGCCCAAGGCGCCTCCTGCCAAATCGCCCGCGGCGGCCGGCGGGGGTGCCAATCCGCCCAAACCGCCCCGCCGCCCCGGCGCCGCCGCTCAACCCGCCGGGGCGCCGACGCCGCCCCGGCCGCCCGCTCCGCCGAAGCCGCCGTCCTGATCGGGAACCCCGGCGTTCGCCCTCGTTCTCAACCGCTCCGTCCCCGCCGCTCAGTTGTCCCTTCCCGCTGAATCCTCATGACGATGCCCGCCGCTCGCCTGACCGACATGCACACGTGTCCCATGGTCACCGGGATCGTGCCGCATGTGGGCGGACCGGTGACGGCCCCCGGGGTGCCGACGGTGCTGGTGGGAAATATGCCGGCGGCCCGGGCCACAGACATTTGCGTCTGCGTCGGCCCGCCGGACATGATCGCGAAAGGGTCCGCGAAGGTGCTGATCATGAACCTCCCCGCGGCCCGCCTCGGAGACACCACCGCCCACGGGGGGGCGATCGTTTCGGGCTGTCCCACCGTGCTCATCAGCGGCTGACCGGGCTCTGACGGAGCGAACGCGACCTCGGGTCGCTCGCGGGACGCAGGGGTCGCCGGACGATCGGAGGCCGAGCCTCAGTCGCCGCGGTAGCGATCCGGGTCGGCGCAGAACCGCGTCCAGTGCTCGGGGCGTTCGAACAGGAGGAACCGGCCCTCGAATCGCCGCAGCACGGTTCCCTCCACGACCTCGCCGCGCTCGGCGTACGCCACGGGGTCGAACCCGCGGAACGCCGGGGCGAAGGCCTCCGGATCGGCGAGGAAGGCCTCGCGGTTCTCGGCGGAGCGGAAGTGATACGTCCGCCCCAGGTGCACCGCCTGGAACTGCGGATCGGCGGGGACGAGCGACTGGCGGGCCAACTCGACCACGCACATCCCCCGCAGGCCCCGCAACGGCGCCGCCGCCGGGGCGGCGGGCCGCTCCGCAGAGGCCAGAGCGATGACGGGCGCCGGGGCGGCGGCGGGCGCCGGGGAGACGGCAGGCTCACGGTCGTCCACGATCGCCCACATCAGCGTCGGGGCGGCGCCGGAGACGAACGCGGGCTCGAACGTGGGCTCGAACGCGGGCTCAGCGACCGGTGCGAAGGCGGCGGGCAGGGAGGCCCGGTCCCGGACAGCCGGGTCCCGGACGGCGGCGGGCGACGCGTCGGCGAGCAGGACGACCGGGGAGACGGCGTCGGGGACCGGAACCCGGGGGGCCGGGGCCTGGGCGACGAGGGCCTGCGGGAACAGGGGGGCGGTGAGGGCGGCGTCCGGGTCCGCGGCGTCCGGGAACAGCGGCACGGGGGCGGGCGGGGGGGCGCCGTGCGGTCGGAGCGACGGTTCCGGCAGGGGCCGACGGCTCGCGGTCTCGTCCAGCAGTTTCGGCAGCGGAGCCGGCAGCGTCGGCGGCCCGCTGGGCCGGCTGAGCGGCAGCGCCCGGCGGAGCCCGCGATCCGGCCGACCGGGAGAGAGTTCCCCCCCGCCGGCGCCCGTCTCCGGCAGGATCTGAATCTCCAGTTCGTCCAGCTCGAAACTGCCGTCGCCCGCGGGGGGGCCGTCGTTGAGTTCGAGGTTCAGGTCGATCTCCACGTCGACCTCGGGGGCGGCGGGGGCGTCCGCACGCGGCACGATCTCCAGCCGGAGCACGCCGTCGTCGAGGCCGTCCCCCTCGCCGAAGCCGTCGCCCTCGCCCGGGGGCAGCGGGTCGCCTTCGCCCAGCGGAATCGGGGCGGGGGCCGGCAGGGGCTGCTCCGGGCAGGGATAGGCGAAGCCGGGCCGCTTATAGCAGCCGCACAGCAGCATCGCCTGGGCGGCCGCCTCCCGGACGCGGGCGCTCGGCTCGATTGCGCAGGGACTCGTTTCCCCCTGATCGTGGGCGATCGCGGCCAGGCCGTTCAGCGTCGCCTCGTCGCAGCAGCCCAGGCAGAAGTCGCTCCGGATCGCCTCCGGCGGCGGCTCGTGATGCAACTTGGCTTTGAGATCCGCGCAGCACTCCTTCGCCTTATTGATCGGCAGGTGCACGAGTCCCGGGATCGTCTTGCAGAACACGTCCGGGACGGTCTCCGGCTTCAGGGCCGCCAGCTCCGCCTTGTGTTTGAACTGCTTCGTCTCCTTCAAAATCTTATCGACGGCCGCCTCGCGTTCCTTCGTCGCCTTCTTGCAGCTCTGGCACTGGCAGGCGCCGGCGTCGTCGATGCGGAAGCCGCCGGCCCGGTCCGGGTTGTCGAGGCCGCGGGCCAGCATCGCCTGCAGGTTCATCACCGCGGCGTAGCGGACCTCCTCGAAGGGGTCCTCCAGCGCCATTTGCAGGAGCTGCTGTTTCGCCTCCGGAAACTGCACGCAGTCCAGGGTGCCGAGATAATTCGCCGCGGCGATGCGGTTCGGGACGTCCAGTTCCAGTGCCTTGACCTTCGCGGCCAACGCCTTGGGGGAGTCGGGCGGGGCGAAGACGAATTCCGGCTTCAATAGCTCCGGCGTCGTCGCCAGCTTCATCTGGTTGGCGATCGGCCGGCCGGTGAGGAAGTCCAGCAGGCTGGGCGTGAGCTGGGGCGGCTCGTAGGCCGGCGGCGGCGGGATCGGCACCTGGGCCGACGCCGTCGGCAGCGGCCCGCTCGCCAGCAGCCCGCCGGCGAGCAGTCCGCTCGCCAGCAGCCGGACCGCCGACCGCGGCCCCGTCGTTTCTGCACGGACCGCCGCCGCCGACGCGGGGCGCCGGGCGGGCGAATTCCTGGCGGGGGCGGTGACGGCCGGCATTGTGGATTGTTTTCGATTGGGGCCGGGCCGCGGAGACGCGGTCACGCCCCAATCGCCTATCGACTCGTCAAGGTCGGTTCCTCCCGTAAAACCGGATCGACCGCTGCCAGCGTTCGTTCGGGAGTGAAGGGTCCTCGATCCGCCGGGGGCGAGGCTTCGGCCCCGAGGGGCCCGTGCGGCCTTACAATCCTCGTCCCAGGTCCCGGTCAACCGGCGCCGCCGTTCCCGTCGCGTCGGATCCCTCTCCGGCGCCCGCCGGCCGGCGGAATCCCGCGTTCGCCGGCTCCCCGGGCCGTCGATGTCTGCATCGATTCCCTTCGCCCCGGCCCCGCATCAATGTCCACCCCCGCTCCGAGTTGGAAAGCGACCGACGGTCGGAGCGTCCCGGAGACCGCCGGCCGGCCGCTGCTGGAGAACGAACGGACCCGCCAGCGGCGGGCCTTTCTGGCGGTCGCCGCCGCCGCCGGCTTCCTGCTGATCGGGTTGGCGGGATTGCTCTGGTGGCTGTGGGCGCAGGAGTCCGGCCCGACGCTGCACGCCCTGACCTGGGCGGACTACGGGACCGAGGAGACCGACGCCCCGTCGCTGCCGCCCGCGGCGGATCAGACCTTCCTGCCGCTCCCGTCCGGGACCGCCGCGGCCCCCGCCGCCGCGCCGGCGCCCGCCGCTCCGGTCGCAGGGCCGGCCGCGGGGTCGGCGGCGGCGGGTTCGCCCGACGCGCCCGAAGGGACCGACTCGCCCGTCGTCGTGCAGCCGACGGACGTGTTGCGGCTGGCCGCCGCGGGATTCTCGGCCTCCGCCTCCGGGGCTCTGTGGAATGAAGCGGCGTTGGTCGGATTGGCCGGCGGCCCGGCGGCCCGGACCCGGGAGCAGTTGGACGAACTGGCCGCCGGCGAGGGCACGGCGGTGATTTACGTCGCGCTGCTGCCCGAACGCACCGCCGACGGGGAGCCCGGCTTCCGTTTGCCGGGCGGGGAGTCGGTGGGGGCGACGGATCTCTTGTTGCGCCTGGCCCAGGCCGCCGCCGGGCGGCGCGCCGTCGTGCTGCTGGAAGCCGGCCCCCCGCCGAGCCCCGCGGCGCCCGGTCGCGGCGGATCGGGTTACGCAGCGGACCTCGGCCGGGCCGTCGCGGACCTGCGGGCCGCGGGTCGGTTGCCCGATTCGTTCGCCGTCCTGCTGGCCGCGTCCGGCCCCGGGGAAGGGTCGGGGGCGGAGGAGGGGGGCGGCTCCCTGTTCGCCGAAGCGGTCGCCCGGTTCCTGCCAACCTCCCTCACCGTCGGCGAACTGACCGCCGCCGTCGCGGAGCGGGTCTCGGCCCGTTCGCGGGCGCAGCGGGGCGTCCCGCAGACGGTCCAACTGGTGGGCGAGCCGAACTTGAAGCTCCGCAACGCCCGGGGGACCCCTACGGCCGCGGACCTCGGCACGGCGATGAATCAGGACCGTTCGCTCGCCGCGGAGACGACGCTCCGGGCGCTGTGGACCCGGCATGAACGTCTTCGCGCGACCGCTCCGCACCGCCGCGATCCCGAATCCTGGAAATCCGGCCGCGAGTGGCTGCTGGCGGCCGAACGCCGTCGGCGGGCCGGGCAGGTCGAATCCGCGGAGCGGGCGGCGACCCGGGCCGCGGCGGCCTTCGACCGCCTCGAAGCTCCTTCTCCCTCCACGCCAGCCGCCGCCCCGGCGCCGGCCCCCGCTCCGGCCGGCGCCGCCGGCGAGACGGCGCCGTCGTTGGCGAGTGCCCGTCGGGCCCGGCTGACGCCGGCCGCGGGGACGACGCCGACGCCGGCCCGGGGCGCCGCGGTGGAACGCGTCGTCGATCTCACGGTGCGCTGGGAGCAGGCCGCCGCCCGCCCGGACGCGGCCGCCGCCGTCGCGCCGCTCCTGAACTGGGCCGGCGAGGAGCTGGCGACCGCGGAGGCCTGGCTGCGGGTCGACGAACCGGCGGCGTTCGCGGCGCTGCCCGGCGCCGCCCCGCATCTGGACGGGGCCGAACGGGCCTTAGACACGCTGGAAACCGGCGCCGCGGCCGACGCCGCCGAACGGGCCGAGGCGCTGCGGGCGGAGATCGCCGCCGACGGGCCGTTCCTCACGCGGTGGCGGACGCAGGTGCGGACCGCGGAGCGCGCCGTCGACGGCCAGTCGCCCGTGCCCGCCGATCCCGCCGGCCCCGACGCCGATCTGGCCGACGCCCTCGCCGGCGCGACGGCCATCGATGCGGCTCTGATCGAACTTGCCGAGGCCGCCGCGGACGCCGTCCGCAGCGCCGGGAGCCGGAACGACGGGGCGGCGGCCTGGGCGCGGCACGAGGCGGCGCTGAACCGCCTGCGGACGGCCACGGGGGAAACGCAGGCTTCCTGGGGACGGGCGCTGGCCGGATTCCAACGGGCGACCGTCGCGACGCTGGCCCGGATCGGTCCTCCGGAGGCGGCGGACGCGCTGCTGTCGGTCCCGACGCCGCTCTCCGCCGCCGGGCCGCTGCCCCGTCTCGATCTGCGTGAGATCGCCGGCACCCCGCGGGGGCCGGGCGAAGTGCCCCCGCCGTCCGCCCCGCCGCGGTGGCAGCCGGGGAGCTGGCTGGCGTTCTGGTCGGGCCGCGTCGCCCCCGCCGTCCTGCCGACGGGGCCGCCGGCGGTCTACGCCGCGTTCCCCCTCGCCCCGCCCGCGGACGTGCCGACGACGCCCGCGGTGGACGCGTTCGCCACGCTGGCGACGGCGGGGACCTCCGCCCCGGCGGCGGCGGTCGTCGCGGCGGCGGGGATCGCCGGTCGCGGGACGGGGGACGCGGGTACGGAACTCGTCACCCCCGCCGGGCCGTTGCCCGCGGGCGACCCGGCGCCGCTGGGGCCGATCGCGGTGGCGGAACTGTCCGCCGCCGGGCAGCCGTTGGCGGTGCGGGCGGGGCGGGTGGCGCCGGCGTTCGACGCCTCCGGCTGGAGCGTGCAGTTCCTGCCGGCGGGACGTCCCGACGGCCCGGCCACGCTGCGGCTGCCGGCCCCGCGGACCGCCGCGGACCCGGTCCGCGTGCGGCCCGTCCTGCAACACCCCGCCGACGCCGCGGATCGGGTCGCCTCCGCCACCGTCGCCGTGCGCCGCTGGATGATCGACGACGCCCGCGCCAGCGGCCGCTGGGTCGACTGGCTCCCCCCGCAGGAGTTCGCCCTCTCTCGTCCCGCCTCCGGCGACGGCGCCCCCGTCGCCGAGGACGCCCCGGTCGCCGCCGCGCGCCGCGGGGACCTGTTGCTGACCCCGCTGCCGACCGCCGACGCCGCCGCCCCGGCGGAGATCGCCGGCGGGCTGCTGTTCGAGTTCCGCATCGTCCCGCCGGCGGGGGGGGAACGCATCGTCTCGCTGCTCACGGTGCCGCGGTTGGAGGACCCCACGGACCGGCTCGACGCGACGCAGGAATGGACCGATCTGGGCGGCGCCGTGCGGCGGCTGACGGTCGCCGTGAATCCGGCGGCCGGGGCCTCCGCGGAGGGAATCGAAGACGCGGGCGGGCCGACGCCGATCGCGTTGACGCTCGATCCGCGGCTGGCGGCCTGCCGGGGCGGGTCGCAGTGGAACCTGACCGGCACGTTCGCGCCCGGCGGCGACGGCCCCGCCGCCGGCGGGGCCGCGGTGCGGTTGCAGGCGGACTTCGACGTCGCCGAACTGCGGGCCGCCTCGCTGCAAGCCCTCGGGCGCGGGCCGCGGGGCGACGGTCTGACGGGGCCGCCGCTGTGGGTCGAACTGACGGTCGCCGGCGGTTTGACGGCCGCCCGCTGGGAACTGTCCGGCGACGGCGCCGGGTTGGTCCGCGTGCCGACGACCTCCGGCTATCGCCCCCGCCCGGTCCTCGCCCCGCTGCCGACGGCAGAGGACGCCGCGTCGCCGATCGTGACCGGCGGGGCCGCCGAGCCGACCGTGATCGCGGCTTCCAACTCGCCCGAATCCGCGGCGCCGGCGGGCCTGTGGGCGGGGGACGACGTGCTGATCCGCCGCACGCCCGGCCCGGCGACGCTGGCCTTCCGCTTTCCCCCGCCGCCCGGGATCGCCAAGCGGGCCCGGTGGCGCCGCGACGCCGATGGCGCCTGGACGCCGGAGGCCCCCGTGGCGCTGCGGCTCGGGCTGGACCGTCCCGGGGCGGCGTTCACGCCGCCGGTCCGGCGGATCGTCGCGGCGCCGGTCTGGCGGCGGGCGGAAGCCACGGTCGCCGGCGGGGTCTGGTCGGTGGCGACCGGGTTCGAACCGTGGGAAGTCGTGCTGCCGCTGCCGGCGTCCGGCCGGTTCACGCTGCGGTACGAGGCCGGCGAGGCCGCGGGCGAGATGGCCCTGGCCGTGGACGCGGGCCCGCCGACGACGCGGTTGTCGGTTCCCGACGCCGTCGCCGCCGGCGAGTCGTTCCAAGTGCGGCTGGAGGCCGCCGACGCCGCCGCCGGGCTCCGCGACGTCCGCCTGACCGCGACCCCCGAGGGCGCCGCCGCCGCGACGGTGAACGCCGCGGACGGCGCCGGCGGAGCGCCCGAGGCCTCCGGCACGGCGACGCTGACGATGGGCGCGGCGCCGCTGACCGTCCGCCTGACCGCGACCGACGCCGTCGGCCGCACCGCCGAGACGCAGGCCGTCGTCGCCCTGCTCCCGCCCCCGCCGGGCTCCGAGCCGAAGGGGTCGATGGTCGTCACGTTCCCCGCGGTCGGCAGCGGCACTCGGGAGACGATCGTGACCCTGACCGGTCCGGACGACGCGGAGAAACGCGTCAACGCCCGCACCGGCGAGGCGCTGTTCGAGGAACTGCCCCCCGGCGAGTACGAGGTGAAGATCCGCGAGGTGCTCCGCTTCAACGACCGCCTGCAGCGGAGCGGGGCCGCTAAAGCGACCGTCAAGGAGGAGGAGAAGGCGGCCGCCGACGTGAAGTACGAGGAACCCGCCGCTGACGGGCAAGCCGGGTGACGGCCGACCGCCCCCGACGGACAAACCGTGGCCGGACCGCCAGGCGACCTAACCCGACGAGGAATCAGCGCGAATTAGGAGCCGGCGTGATAACTTCGGCGAGGAGGGCGAATTCGTTAGACTTCGCTGCGAAGGTCTTCCTGCCCGGCCCGGGGCGCCCCGCCTCCGGTCCGGTCCGGCGCGGGCGTCAGCTTCCCAAGGTTCGGCTCTTACCTGAGACGGTGTATTGAATTGGCTTCATCGTGGGCTCGCCCTAGCGGCGGAGCTCGGATCGACCCTGAGAACGTGGGCGTCGGCGTTGGCCGGCGTGTCCCGCCCGGCGGCGCTCTCCCCGGGCGTGTACGTGGCGGTGCAGGTGGCGGTCGTGCTGCTCGTGGCGCTGTTGTTGGGATGGTTCAGCCCCGCGATGGTGCGGCCGGAATCGCTGCCGCGGGTCGGGCCGCTGTTGGAACCGGACGGCTTTCTCGCCCGCACCTTCTGCGCGTGGGCCTTTCTGCTGGCCTACGGGGCGGTGCGGCTGGCGATCTGGGCGGTGCGGCTGTTCCTCGCCGGCGACGACGCGGAGTTCGCCGACATCCGCGCCGACTGGGAGGAGGCCCTGGGGGAACTGGATCGCGTCGGCCTGAGCCTGCGGGAGGCCCCGCTGTTCCTGGTGATCGGTCTGGGGCGGGCGGAGGAGACCCGGTTCTTCGCCGCCGCGGCCCGGGAGTGGCAGGTCGTCTCGCCGCCCCCCACGAAGACCTCCGCCGCCCTGCGGGTCTATGCGGACCCGGACGGGGTGTACGTCTCCTGTAGCAACGTCGGCGCCGCGGCCGCCCAGCGGGATCTGAAGCCCGCCCCGGCCTCCTCCGCCTTCGGGGGCTCCGCCGGCGGCGGGGCGGACTCCGCCGCCGCCGCGACCATCGCCCCCGGCGACGGCGTTCCGGTCGTCCCGCCCCCCCGGGGCGGGGGCGGGTTGGGCGCCGGCGGGGCCGACGACCACGAGGATCTCGGCCAAACCGTGGCGCCGGGCGGCCAGGACGACGACGAGTACGGAGCCACGATCGCCCCCGGCGCGGAGTCGGCCGGGTTCCCGTCGGCGGCTCCGTCGCCGCGGGCGCCGGCGCTGCGCGTCCCGCCGCCGCCGCCCCCCCTCCCGCCGCCCGCGGTCCGGTTGTTGGACGAACCCGGCCGCGTCGCGGCGCTGCGGCGGACTGAATACCTGTGCGAGCGCATCGCCCGGGAGCGGGGCGAACTCTGCCCGGCGAACGGGGCGCTGCTCGCGATCCCGCTGGCCTGGTCGAACCCGACGGGCCTCGGGTCGGCCGCTGCGGAGGGCGCCTCGAGCCTGCCCCGGGCGCTGGCGGACGACCTGTCCGCGGCGGCGGCGGTCTGGGGACTGACGTTCCCCGCCTGCGTGACCTTCACCGGGCTGGACCGGCTCCGCGGCGCCTCCGAACTCGTCGCCCGGGGCGAGCGGATGGCGCCCGGGTTCGCCCTCGGCCGGGCCGGCACGCGGTTTCCCTCCGGCCGGGCCGTCGACGAGCGCACCGTCCAATGGGCCGCCGGCAAACTGTGCGGGTGGTTCGACGGTTGGATTGATCGGGCCCTCGCCGAGGGGCTGCCCTCCGGTCCGCTTGATCCGACCGCCGACCGCAACGGGCAGCTCGTGCAGTTGGCCACGGAGGTGCGACGCCGGGGCCGCAACTTCTCCGGTCAGTTACAGACCGCCGCGGGCGCCGGGCTGCACGGCGGCATGCCGCGGTTGGCCGGCGTCTACTGCTGCGGCACCGGCGGGACCGAGGAGGGCACGGCCTTCGTGGCCGGCCTGCTCCGCCGCCTGGAGGACGTGCAGGACTGGGTCGCCTGGCGGCCCGGCCGCCTCGCGGCGGACCGTCGTCGCACCGTCGCCGCGTATCTGCTGCTGGCGTTGGCCGTTGTGTTGCTGGTCGTGGCGGGGCTCTCCGGGTTGAGCCTGATCCGCTAGGCCGTCCGTCCCAGCGACTCGTTCGCTTTCCTCCCCTTCGACTCCGCACCGCCATGGCGTCTGGCAATTGGAAGACCGGCGGCTCGTCCCCCCCGCCACCGCCCGCCCCGCCGACGCCCGGCGCCCCGGCCCCGCCGCCCGGCGGTCCGCCGGACGGGCAGGCGTCGTTCGGGGCCGCGGCGCCCTCGGCGGCGCCGGCCCGTCCGGCGGAGTTCCGACCGCAGGGACGCGGCTGGAAGCGGGCGGCGACGACGGACGGGGCGACCTCCGGCCCCTGGCTGCTGCGGGCCGTCGTGACGATCGCGGCGTTGGCCTGTCTGGTCGGGCTGGCGGCGCTGCTGTGGTGGCTCTGGCCGGTCACGACCGCGATTCGCACCGTCCGCATCCTCCCGCCGGGCGACGCCCTGCCGACGGCGATGCCCGCCGCCGAATCCCCGCTCGGGGAACTGACCGGGTCCGACGGGGCGCGGATCACCGCCTTCGCCGCCCTGACGGGCGAAGCGGACGTCGCCGCCGACCTGCTGCGGGCGCCCTCCGCCCCGACGGCGCTCCCGGCCGCCGGCCGCTCCGACGCCGTCGTCTGGATGATCCGCTGGTCGCTGGCGGACGGCCCCGACCCCGCCGCCGTGGTGAGGTCTTACGTCGCCGCCGCCGCGGAGGAGCCGGCGTCGGTGCGGATTCTGCTGCTCGATCCGGCCTCGCCCGCGGTCGACCTGCGGGCCGGCGTGACGCACGAGGGCCTGCCGCCGGGGCTGATCGACGCCGCCCGCGAGGCCTTGGAGCAGGCCGGGCCCGCGGGGAAGAACGTCGTCGTGCTGTTCGCCGCCGACGTCGGCCAGCGCAGCCGCGGCGGGGCCGGCCCCGGCGGGACGCGGACCGCGTTCGCCCAGGCCGCGGCCCGGGCGTTGGCCGGCGAGGCGGACGCCGTCGCTGAGGGCGGGGACGGGAATCGCCGCGTGACCGTGGGCGAGTTCGTGAACTTCGTCGTCCGCCGCACCGCCGATTGGACGCGGTTCCACCGGGGCGAAACGCAGCGGCCGCGGTTGGCGGTCGGCGGGGGAGTCGCTGAATCTTCCGCGGACTCCGCCGCCCCCGCCGAGGCGCTGCCGCAGGAACTCCGCGGCCGGGCGATCGCGGGCGTGGGAGCGACGCCGGTTCCGGATACCGACCCCGTCGTGACCGATCTGACGGAGGAACTCGTCGCCGCCCGCCGCCGCCGCGATACGTTGCGCGAGGCGGATCGCGGCCCCTGGCGGGACGCGCCCCGGCACTGGGCGGCACTGCACGATCGGCTGTTGCGGGCGGAGGCGTTCCGGGCCGCGGGCGATCCCGAGACGGCCCGGCGGTTCCTCGAGGAAGGCAACGCCCTGTTGGCGGCGTTGGAAGACGACGCCTCGGCCCGCGCCCGCCGCGGTTTTCCGAAGCTCCCCGCGGACGCCGCGGCGCTGCTGGACGCACGGCTGCGGTTGGCCGCCCCGGCGTCGCCGGGCGGGACGAGCGGGGCGTCGCGTTCCGCCGCGGCGGAGACGTTGGCCGGGTGGTCGGCGGCGTTGCCGGCCGGCGGCGCCGCGGCGGGGCTGTTCGAACGGGCGGTGACCGTTCGAACCGCCGCCGACGAGGCCGCCGGACCCCTGACGACCGCCGTCGCCCCGGGCGCCCTCGCCGCGGCGGACGCCCTCCGCCGCGAGGGGGAGGACGGCCTGTTCGCCGGCGCCCCCGCCGCCGGCGACCGGCTGACGGCGGCCGCCGACCGCTACGCGGCGCTCGCCCAGTTCGCGGCGGACTACGAAACGGTCGAGGCCGCGCTCGATCGGTTCGCCGCCGATCTGCCCCCGCTGGCCGCCTGGGCGGTGCGACGCGGGCCGGCCTCCGCGGCGGACGGCGCGCGGTTGGTGCGGGCCCACCTCGGCCCCGGCCGGCCCACGGCCGCCGAGGCGCTCGCCGACGAAGACCCGACCGCCCGGCTCGTCGGGTTGTTTCGCCTCCGGGCGGAGCTGCGGGACACGTTGCGTACGGCGCCGTTCGACCCCGCCGCGGCGGGATTGCCGCCGGATCTGACCGGCGTCGCGACGGCCGCCCGGCAGGCGGTCGAACGGTTGGACGCCTTCGAAGCCGCCCTGACCGCCGCCGCCGCGGACGCCGCCGGGCGGGCGCCGACGAGCGAGGAGGACTGGCGGACGACTCGGCACGAACTCGCCGCGGCCGCGGCCAACACCCTGTTGCCGGCGGAGACGACGGCGCTGGTTCTGCGCCGCCTCAACGCCGCCGATCGCGCCCTCCGCACCCGCTGGGCGGTCCGCTTGGCGAACGCCGCCCCCCCCGGCGCCGACGATGCGGACGCCGACGCTCCGTACGCCGACGATGCGAACGCCGGGGCGGGGGAGCCGCCCGGGCTCGAACCGCTCGATCCTCGCTGGCGGGCCGTGTTCCTCGCGGAGGCCGCCACGCTGGAATCTCCCGACGCCGCACGCGGTCAGGGCGAGCCCGACGCGGCATCCCCCGTCTGGCTGGCGCTCCGCGGCGGCGACGGGACGGACGGCGGGAACTGGGATGCGGGCGCCTTCGGGGGCGCGGTCCGGCAGCGGTGGGCGCGGCTCGCGGACGCCGCCGCTCGCCCAATCTCCGCGGCGGCGAACGCCGCCGGGCCGCCGCCGAACGATGAGTTCGGCCGGGCGGTGCACGGTTCGGACGCCTACGCCCTGCTGATGCAGGCTCGCGACACCGCGATGGCCGACCGCGAGCCGATCCGCGACGCACGGCGGCGGGCTTTGGCGGGGCTGTGCCGGTTCGAAGCCGCCCGGCTGACCGCCGACGCCTACGCCGATGCGGCCGACGCCGCCGCGGCCTCGCCCGCCTGGTTCGGCGCGCAGACCTTCGCCCTGCTCGACGCCGCCGACGCCCTGGCCCCCGCGGACGCCGCAGCGGCGCCCACCGACGCGGCGTGGGCGGCGCCGGACCGGGAGTTCGTCGCGGCGCGGGCCGCCCTGCAACTGACGGTCGCCGGGGCGAGCGATCCCGCGGGGGCGGCGGTGGCGCTGGAACCCCGCTGGACCGGCGACCCGGACGGCGCCGCCCGGCCGCGGGGGACGGCGGCGGCCTGGCTGGAGGAGCCGGCGGCGGACCGGCCGGTGCGGCCGGCGACGGCGGATCGGACGGGGCTCCCCGCCAACGACCCCCCGGCGGTGACGATCGCGCTGGCCCGCGACGCCGACGCGGACCGCTCCGCGGACTGCCGGCCGGTGGGGCTGACGGCCCGGGCGTTCTTCCGCGGCCGGGCGCCGGCGACGGTCGTGCCCGTCGACCCGTGCCCGCCGACGGCGATCGTGCGGGCGCTGGCGGCGGTCGATCCGCCGGTCGGCTCGGTCACGGTCGCCGCGGACGGCGGACGCGACCTGCTGTTCGTCCTGGACTGCTCCGGCAGCATGGAGGAACTCGTCGGCGGCGGCCGGACCCGGATGGCGCTCGCCCGGCTGGCCCTCCGCGGGCCGGAGGAGCGGGAGGACCCGGCGGCGGCCGGCGGCGTGATCGGCGGGCTGGCCGAGGACGATCGCCCCCGCCGGGTCGGCCTGATGCGGTTCGCCAACGAAACCCGCGGCTCGGAGCGGATCGAACTGCCCGTGCCCCCCGCGCCGCTGAAGCGGCCGGACGACGCCCAGGCCCGGGCGCTGGTCGCCGCGATCGACGGCTCCGCCCCCGGCGGTCGCACGCCGCTGCTGGCGGCGATCGGGCAGGCGATCGACGCGGTCGGCCGCGGCGGCACCGTCGTGGCCGTGACCGACGGCGTGGACAGCTCCATCGCCAGCCGGGACGGGCTCTCCGTCGCGCCGGAATACGCGGACGGCTCGCCGGCCCAGCGGCGGTATCGCACGAAAGTCCGACAGGTCGCCGCCCAGGCCGCCCGGGCCGGGGTGGGGGTGGTCGTGGTGGGCTTCCGCGTGAACAGCCAGGTCCGCGACGCGCTGGCGGAGTTCGAGAGCGTCGGCTTCACCTTCGCCCGGGCGGACGACGCCCCGGGGCTGGCCCGGGCGCTGGAGCGGGCCTCCCGCTCCGCCCGCTGGGCGTTGGAACCGCTCGACGGCGAGTCCCTCGCCGACGACCGGCAGGTGTTGGCGATGGACGCGACCGCGGACGGCCTCCCCCCCGGGCGGTACGAAGTCGCCGTGCCCGCCGACGCCGACCCGGACGCGGGCGTGCGGCCGGAAACCCGCGCCTTCGCCCTGTCCGCCGGGCAGGCGGTCGACCTGCGGGTCGGGGCGGGGGGGCGGCTGACCGTCGCCCCGAACACGCGGCCGGTGCACGCCGCCGCCCCGCCGCCGGTCCGCGGAGCCGACGGCGCCGTGCCGATCACATTGCGGGTCGAACGCTTCCCCCGGCCGACCGGAACCGGCCCGGCGACGCTGACGGTCGCCCTCTCCGCCCCGACCGACGCCGTTCCCGATTGGCCCGAACGGGTGGTCTTCGAGGTGGAACGGCCGGAGCCGGGCAGCGGGGCGTTTCGCCCGGTTCAGGTCGTGCGGGCGGAGCCGGTCGTCGGCGTCGCCGATCCGACCTGGCTGCTCACGGTTCCGAACTGGCCCGCGGACGCCCCGGCCGACTGCCGGGTGACCGCCTTCTGGCCGCTGGACCCGGTCGCTTCCGAAGGGAACGCGCCGGCGGGCGTACTGGGAGCCGACGATCGGGCGGCGGAGGGCGTCGGCGACCCGCCGCCGGTCGAAGCCGGGGGCGTGCGGTGGCGGCTGACGGGGTGGACCGTCGTGCCCGGCGACCGTCTGGAGGCGGAATTGACGTCCGACGGTCCGCCGCCGGCGTTGGAGCCGCAGGCGGAAGAGGGCGCCGCGTCGGGCGCGCGAGTCGGCGCCGGCTGGCGGCCGACGCCCGCCCAGCAGGCGCTGCGGGCCCGACCGGGGGTGACGTTCGGCGACGCGTTCGAGTCGACGCCGGCGGACGTGACGAAGGCGGTGCGGCCGGACGGCACGGTGCAGTTCGTCTTCGCCCCCCGCGGCGCCGCGGCCCGCAGCACGCTGGAGACGGACGAACTGCGGATCGCCCTCGACGTCTGGCCGCCCGCGGCGGCTTCGCCGACGGGTGCCGTCGACGCCGCGACGGTCGACGCCGCCGGCGTCAGGCGTTCGACCGTCGTCGTGCCGAACTACAGCGACGAGTTCTGACGCCGGCCCCGGCGGCGGCGGCGGCGAGGGCGTCTGCCCGGCGAACACGGACGCCCCGGGCCGGGCGACGCCAAGCTCCTCGCTCAGTTCATGCGGAAACTCACCAGTTCGCTTGAAGGCGACTTCGGCCGCCCCGGGCCCGTAGAATCCGACGTCCCGGTCACCGCTGCCGTCGCCGCCCGCCACACCGGGCGGGGCGTCATGTGCCGCTCCGCCGGGTCGATGCTCTCGCGGCTGTCGTCGACGTTCAGTGTCTCCGTGCGAACGCCGGTGCATCGTCGGGATGGAGGACCGCCAGCTTGTCGTACCGCTCGAAGTCGGACCCGTTAAAGGTGAGTACGTGCGCCACCCCGTGCCGAACGGCCGCGGCTGCCATCCGGGCGTCGTGGGACGCCTTACCTCGCACTGCGTGCGCCTCGACCAGTTCCGCCCAGGCGTCGAACACGCCCCGCTCGTCGCGTAGAAACCGAAACCGCCGAATCATCCGGTCCACCGCCTCCGAGGCGGCGGCCGGGGTCATTCCAAGGTCGTTGTTCTCGGACGGGCGGGTGACGACCGCGTAATATTCGTAGCACGTCTGCGGCACGAGACACACGACGGCGCTGGACTTCGCCAGGGCGGACAGGGCCTCCTTCGCCGAGCCGTGATGCTCGTGCGTCGGATTCGCCAGTCGCACGAGAAC